>JAEXTB010000328.1 GCA_023453725.1 Bacillota bacterium
GCGGGCAGCAGCAGCGCGTCGCCATTGTGCGCGCCCTTGCCATGAACCCTGATGTGATGTTATTCGATGAACCGACCTCAGCGCTCGACCCTGAAATGGTGGGCGAGGTGTTGGAGGTCATGAAAGAGCTTGCGCACGAGGGCATGACGATGGTGGTCGTCACCCATGAGATGGGCTTTGCCAAGGAAGTTGCCACCCGCTGCCTGTTTATGGACGGGGGGCAGGTGCTTGAAGAAAACGCCCCGCAGGCGTTCTTTAACAATCCGCAGCACCCAAGGCTGCAGGATTTTCTCTCGAAAGTTCTATATTAAGCTTTTGAAAGACTTACGACCCCGCTATCTGATAGTGGGGTCGTTTATGTTCTTTTACAAAGATTTTTCTCGTGGAAATATGAATGGGTCTTTATGGCCGTTGCGACCCTAAACGGAGGGTTGGAGGCGGTACCTATTGTGCAATTTTTTCGATAGTCTATCTATAGCGCAATCCAATATCGCTTTACCATGCGCCCGCCATCTGCAACGATGTTTTCCAAAACGCCGCCGTTTGCTTCAATTGTGCGGCTGCTTGCAATGTTCTCGCTGTTGCAGGTGACAAGGCAGCGGGATAATTGCAGCTCGTCCCGGCAGATTGTTAACGCCTGGCGCAGCATCTGCGTTGCGTACCCCTTGCGGCGCTCGCTTTTTCGCACGCTGTAGCCAATGTGCCCGCCGGTAAAAAGCAGATGGTCGTTGAGGCGGTGGCGGATATCGATCATACCAACGAGACGGCCGGTTTGGTGATCAAGAGCAAGATACGTGGAAGAAGGGACAAGCCCGGCTTGCACGGTCTCCTCGCTTTCGTTCTGGCTAAGGTGTGTGAGCCAATCCGCGATTGCGGAGAAACGGGCGAGTCCGGATGTCCCATCCATGCTGTCTCCGTTTTCGATAAACTCTTCTTTGTATGCCGCAATCTCCAAAGTATGTTCGGCGGAAGGGCGTATGAGCAGGAGTTCTTGCATAAAAAGGCTACCTTCTTTGTGTCATTTGGAATTTCGCATTAGAATAGCACAACGGCTCTTTTTATGCAACAGGCGATAAAAACCGGTCATTTGAACGTTTTGCGCGGAGGAAGATTATGTTTCGAAACAATGAAAATTATATATGAAAATTAGAATGAAATAAACTGGAGGTTAAGTCGGTCTAAACGCATAATTTCTAGCTATTTTATAAAAATTAATGAAAATTAGTGTATTTCGCTTTTTTGATTTGCAATGCGAAAATAGGCGTTGCTATAATACAAGCATCAGGAGGTGGTCGTTGCGAAGCCTGTGAAACGAAAATCTGTGACAATGGCAGATGTTGCAAGTGAAGCCAACGTATCCATTACGACCGTATCTCATGTAATCAATCAGACGGCTACCATATCCGCGGAAACAACCAAGCGCGTCATCGGCGCGATCGAAAAGCTTGACTATCAACCCAATAAAACAAGCAGCGCTCTGAAAACAAACGACAAACGGATGATTGGCATCCTGACGCCGGATATTTCCAACGAGTTTTATTCCAGATGTCTTCAGGCAGCCTGCGAGGAAGCATGGCGTCAGGACTACATCGCATTGGTTTGCGGCACACGGCATGATCAGAACGCAGAAGTCAAACATATCAAAACCCTCATCAAAAACGGGATCAGCGGATTGATACTGTTCGGAGGGCTTCTGGATGAAAAATACATTATTGAGGCCGCGAAAAAAGTGCCAGTTGTATTGGGCGATCGATATCTTTTAAGCCACTCCGTCCCCTCTGTGATCACGGATAATATCAGCGCCATGCGGCGTTTGGTCGCCAAACTGAGTAAGGCGGGTTACAAGCGGGTGGGCTATATCTCAGAAGATCTCGGAATGTCTAACGTCAAGGACCGCTATATGGGCTTCAAGATCGGGCTTGAAGAAAACGGCCTTTCATTTTTGCAGGAGCATATGCACTTTTCGGCCAGCCTTCGTCTGGATAAAATTGAAACCGCGCACCGCTTTGTGCAGGAACAGATCATATCAAAGTCGCAGCTCCCGGAAGTGTATGTCTGCACGAGCGATCTTATAGCGGCTGGCGTACTTGCGGCACTGTTTGAAGCCGGATACCGCGTACCAAGGGATATCGGCGTTGTAGGGTTTGACGGCATTACGCTTTCGGCTTATACGCGCCCGCCGCTTACGACAATTGCGCAGAACATGAACCAGCTGGGCAAAAACTGCTGTATGGCGCTGAGCCAGCAGATTGAAGGCGGAGACAGGACCACCAAACAGATCGTGGTCAACACGAGGTTCATTGTACGCGAATCCGTCCGGATGTAGCGTAGTTCTTCTTTTTTTAGTTATCTATCCAGTCAGGAGGTTATTATGGCAAAGCACAGTGTCATTTTAGGCAATGTCGGCAATTTTTCGGACCGTTATATGGGCGGCGGCTACCAGCGGGACTACACGCTCACAGAACTGTTTGACCGCGTAAAGTCCATTGAGGGCGTTACAGGCGTGGAACTTGTGAGCAATTGGCATGTCACGCCGGAAAACGCCAAAGAGGTGAAGTCGCAGCTTGACCGTACCGGCCTCAAACTTGTTTCCATCATACCCGATCACTTTGGCACTAAGGAATACGGCCGCGGTGCGTTTTCCGCAAAGGATCCCGGTATGCGACGCCGCGCGTTGGAAGAAACAAAAGAGATCATTGATGTCGCAAAATTCTTGGGCGGCGATCTTATCAGCCTATGGCCTGGCCAGGACGGATACGATTACCACTTCCAGGGCGATTATATTCAGGAGCACGGCTGGTTTATCGAAGGCGTGAAGCAATGCTGCCTTTACCGGCCTGACGTAAAGATCTCCATTGAGTATAAGCCGCGCGAGCCGCGCAATTTCAGCTATCCCGCAAGTGCGGCCATGACGCTGCTGATGGTCAAGGAGATCAACGAACCAAACTGCGGCGTCACAATAGATTACGGCCATGGCACCGCCGCAAAAGAAAATGTTGCGGAAAGCGTCGCCATCATCAAACGCTATGGCGATAAGCTCTTCCACATCCACATGAACGACAACTATGGCAACTGGGATGACGATATGATCACCGGTTCCATCCACACAATTCCGTTTATTGAGTTCTTCTATTGGCTAAAGCGCACCGGGTATGAGGGGTACATCTCCACCGACCAATACCCCTACCGTGAAGACGGCCGGGACGCCTGCAACGAAAGCGTCCGGTGGTTTGATATATTCGAGGATCTTGTGGAAAGGATCGATGAAACGGAGCTTTCCGCCATCTTCCGCTCCGGCAACGCTGTGGAAATCAGCGCCTTCCTGCGCAAGCTGATGTTCAACAGATAAAACAGTTTTTCGGTTTTTACTGGTAACCCGGTAAAAAGAAAAAATACTAGGAGGAAAAGAACATGAAAAAAACGCTCGCTCTCGCGCTGGTCCTTTTGATGGCCTTCAGCATGTTTGCGTGCACAAAGCCGGCAGAGACCCCCGCACCGGCACCCGCAAGTGAAGCCCCCGCCAGTGAGGCCCCCGCTGCTGAGGCTACCCCCGCTGCCGAAGCTCCCGCTGATGAATCCGAATGGGAAATCGTCGTAGTTCCCAAGGATGCCACCAACCCGTGGTTTGTCCGTATGGACACCGGCGTAAAAGAGTATGCACAGGAAACCGGCCTGAACATCTATCAGAAGGGCACCCCTTCCATCGATGCGACGCTGCAGTCCCAGCTCATCCAGGACCTCATCGCGGCTGATGTTGACGCGATCTGCGTCGTTCCCGTTGACCCCGGTTCCCTTGAGCCGGTCCTCAAGCAGGCTCGCGAAGCCGGTATCGTCGTTGTGGCGCATGAAGGCGCTTCCCTGACGAATGTTGACTACGACATCGAAGCATTCAGCAACGACCAGTACGGCGCATTCATCATGGATAACCTGGCGGAAGCCATGGGCCAGGAAGGCGTTTACACCACGATGGTTGCACACGTCACCAACGCTTCCCACAATGAATGGGCAGACGGCGGCGTGAAGCGCCAGATCGAAGCTTATCCCAACATGAAGCTCCTTGAAGCCGAACCCCGCGTAGAATCCGAGGACAACGGCGACGTCGCTTACCAGAAGGCCAAGGAACTCCTGAAGAAGTATCCCGACCTTAAGGGCATCATGGGCACCTCTTCCTTCGATGCACCGGGCATCGCCCGCGCCATCCAGGAACTGGGCTTGGTCGGTAAGGTGTTCACCTCCGGTACCGGTATGCCCGCTGACAACGCAGAACTCTTGAAGAGCGGCGTTGTTAAGTCCCTCACGCTGTGGGATCCCGCGCTTGCCGGCAAGGCCATGTGCTCCATGGCGTTGAAGCTGCTGCGCGGCGAACAGATTGCGGACCATGTCGATCTCGGCGTGGAAGGCTACAATGACCTGACCTTCAAGCAGGGCAGCACCACCGTCCTCGAAGGCAAAGGCTGGGTCGTCATCAACGCTGAAAACGTAGACAGCTTCGGCTTCTAAGTTTTAGAAGTAATACCACAAACCAGGGCCGTTCCGCATCCCGGTGCGATATATGCGCATTCGGCGCGCGAAGAAAGCTTCGTGCGCCGAATGCAGCGGCAAAGGGGTGCGGGGCCCTTTCCTACTGATTACACTGTTCATAAATAAAAGATAGCGCTTTTGTTGACCGCGCAGGCGAAATGATATAGCCCGCGCTTCCGCCGCTACGCGGCGCGTGCCGCTTTCGCGTCACGACACGAATCCGAGATTCGCATAAGCCACAAGAAAGGGGCGAAGGCTCTATGTCCCAAAGCGTACTCAAAGTGGTGGATGTCAAAAAATCTTTCGCAGGCGTACAGGCGCTAAAAGGGGTTTCCCTTGACATTGAGGCGGGGGAGATCCATTGCCTCGCAGGGGAAAACGGCTGCGGAAAATCCACGCTCATTAAAATCATCTCAGGCGTCTATACGCCGACTGCCGGGCATATCGAGTTCGGCGACAAGATCTATCAAAAGATCTCGCCGATCGAGTCGATCATGAACGGCGTACAGGTCATTTATCAAGACTTTTCCATTTTCCCCAATCTCTCTGTTATAGAGAATTTGGCGTTCAACGCGGAGCTTGCGAATAAGCGCAAGTTTGTCAACCGGCAGCGCATGAAGCGGATCGCAGAAGAAGCCATTGCGAAGATCCATTTTGACGTGGACCTCAACGCAAAAGTCGGCTCGCTTTCCGTTGCAAGCAAACAGCTTGTTGCCATCTGCAGGGCGTTGATGTTTGACGCCAAGCTCATTATTATGGACGAACCGACAACGGCGCTTACCCGCAAAGAGGTCAACGCGCTGTTCCAGATTATACTCGACCTCAAGAAGCAGGGCATTGCAACGCTGTTTGTCAGCCACAAGCTGGACGAAGTTTTTGAGATATCCGAACGCTTCACCATTTTACGAAGCGGCGAAAAAATAATCACCGGCACCACTTCGGAGCTGGACAATAAAAAGTTTACGTATTATATGACCGGGCGCGAGTTTGAGGATCATCCATTCGAGCCCAAAGGGTTGTCCAAAGAGCCGGTGCTGACCGCAGATGGGTTAAGCGCGCAAGGTTTCTTTGAGGATGTCAGCTTCTCGCTGCACAAGGGTGAAATTCTCGGTATCACGGGCCTCTTAGGCTCGGGCCGCACGGAGCTTGCGCTTTCGCTCTTTGGCATGCAACACGCGGACAAAGGCACCATTACCATTGACGGACAGCAAGTTTCGCTTGATACCCCTGAGGCAGCCATGAAAAACGGCATCGGCTATGTGCCGGAGGATCGCCTTTCCGAAGGCCTGTTCCTGCCGCGCAGCATTGGCGACAATATCGTGGTTTCTGAGCTTGAGAAACTTTCCAACAAGCTTGGCGTGCTCGATCAAAAGAAGAAAAAGCAGGAGATCGCCCGTTGGGTGGAGGAACTCTCCATCGCAACACCCAATCCGGATAACGCCTGCAGCACACTTTCGGGCGGCAACCAGCAGCGCATCGTGCTGGCCAAGTGGCTGGCCCGGGATTTGAAGGTGCTTATCCTCAACGGCCCGACCGTGGGCGTGGACATCGGCTCCAAGCATGATATCCATCAGATTTTAAGAAAGTTGGCGGAACAGGGGCTGGGGATCATCGTCATATCCGACGATATTCCGGAAATCTTAGCCAACTGTTCAAAAGTGCTCATCATGCGCGACGGCCGCATCAGCGCGACACTTTCGCCCTCGGGCGTGGACGCGCAGGCGCTTTCGCAATATATGATGTAGGGGGTGTGAAGAATGGCCAAATTGTTTAAAAAGCTTACGCAGCGCAATGAGTTTTATATCTTTCTTGTTCTTGTGGCGCTGAGCATCGTCATACAGGCGCGTTCGGGGCAGTTCTTTACCTCCAACAACATTGTGGACCTTCTTTCTGCTTTGATCGTTCCGGGTTTGTTCGCCTTGGGCGCATTCATGGTCATCGTTTCCGGCGGTATTGACGTATCGTTTCCGGCACTTGCTTCTTTGAGCATGTACGCGACGACGCGGATACTCGTGGACTCGAACTATCAGGGCGGGATGCTCCTGCCCATTCTCATGTCGCTGTGCTTTGGCGCGATTTTAGGCGCTGTGAACGGCGTGCTGATTGCTTCCTTCAAGCTGCCGCCGCTGATTGTGACGCTGGGCACCTCAAGCGTGTTCAAAGGCGTCATGCAGGGCGTTTTAAACTCTGTGCAGATCGCCGTCATTCCGCCGGGAATGTCCTCGTTTGGTACCTCAGCACTATTCGTTGCGCAGAACTCGCAGACTGGCCTTACCTCCCGCATGCCGGTAGCCTTCCTGGCGCTTGCCATTGTTCTGGCGGTTGTTTACTTTGTGCTCAACCGTACCATGTATGGCCGTGGGCTCTACGCCATCGGCGGCAACGAGACAAGCGCGCACCGCGCCGGTTTCAACGTATGGTTCATTAAATTCTTCCTTTATGTCGGCGTAGGTATGGTTTCGAGCCTTGCGGGGTTGATCCGCGTATGCATGATGACGCAGGCGCATCCGACCAACATGCTGGGCATGGAAATGATGATTATCGCCGGCGTGGTGCTGGGCGGTACTGCCATTACTGGCGGCGCGGGCACGCTTACGGGCTGCATGCTGGGTACCATACTCATTGTCATGGTGCAGAACTCGCTGATTCTGCTCGGTGTTCCCACCTTCTGGCAAGGGTTGTTCCTTGGCCTCTTAATTCTGGTAGGCACAGGGGTGAGCGCCATGCAGGTTGCGCGTGCAAATCAATCTAAGGATCGTCAGTTGGGGAGGGCGCTGTAATGAACACACAGAGAAAAGGCATTCGCGCCATCATCAAGGACGTACACATCGGAAGGCTTTTAGGCCTGATGGCGTTCTGGATGATATTCATGGCCATCTTTCGCTTCAATAAGTTTTATACGCTGATCAATTTCCAGACCATGGCCTCACAGTTTCCGGAATTCGGCCTGATGGCGCTTGGCATCATGCTGTGCATGATC
>JAEXTB010000331.1 GCA_023453725.1 Bacillota bacterium
CTGCTGCACTTTCACGCTTGTGTTGGCAGGTAAAAATTCGCCCCCCGTCACAACGTCGAGCACCACGTCCCCAAATCTCGCTTTTCCGGCGGGGCGCAGTGGAGTAATAGAAATACCGGTCTGCCCAAGGTACTGTTCATACGCCGTTTCCACAATGTTGGTGGACTCCCCTTCAATGCGGTCATGTAATATGATGCGCGCTTTATCAAACTTACCTTTTGCCGCAAGCCTGAAAAATACCAGCAGCCCCACCGCAAGAATGAACAGAATCAGCGCCACCAAAAACAGCATCCCCCTGGGGTTGCCTATCTGGAACAGCACCGCCGCCAAAAACGCCAAAGCGCCCAATCCTCCGGATACGCCAAGGCCGGGCGTGAGCATTTCCACAACAAAGAGCACAATGCCTATTCCAAGCAATATGAACGTAATGGTAAGGTGATCCATCCGGTTACCTCCTTTTCAAAAGCCTGCCGTCCGCTGCGCGCTTTTTCTATATGCGCGGGGTTGCACACGCACCCCATGCGGGTAAAATAAAGCAATTGCAGCTTGAAGGCGGCGCCATTAATACCGGTTTGCGCCCGCGTTTCGTTTTTTCTTATTATAGCATAGAATACTCCTGCAAGGGGATAAAATGCGGGGCGGTTTTGCCAATAGGAGAAGAGTCGCATAATTCCCGGAAATCCGGCAAGCTTTGCATTACAGGCGGTGCATGATATAATGTGCGGTGTACCGTTTGACCGGGTATATTGACGCAAAGTACAAACGTTTGTTTGTTGGCATAGTGTGAAATTTCAGGTTTGAGGTGAGGCCAAGGGATGAAGGACAAGCAGAAGTTGATGCTCAACATTGAGCAGAGGCTCATCAGTGAATATCAGGTTTCTCTTAAAGAGGCGACGCTTGCGCAGCTGCATAACGCGCTTGGCGATGAAGCCATCGCGAGCATCGCAGAAGACTGGTACCATAGCCGCCACGCGCGCGATTGCGTCAGGCGCGCCTACTATTTCAGCGCCGAGTATATGATGGGGCGCATGGTGTACAACAACCTGCTCTCGTTAGGCGCGCTTGAAGAAGTGCGCGAAGCGTTTCAATCGCAGGGGCTTGATCTTTCCGCGTTTGAGGATATTGAGGACGCCGCTTTAGGGAACGGCGGCTTGGGCCGGCTTGCGGCCTGTTTTTTAGATTCGGCCGCGACGCATATGCTTCCGCTTGACGGATATGGCATCCGGTATAAGTTCGGCCTGTTTAAGCAGAGCTTCAAGGATGGATTTCAGGCAGAGAGCGCTGACGATTGGCAGCGTTTTGGCGACCCCTGGAGCATCCGCAGGGACACGCATGCCGTGAATGTGCAGTTCGCGGGCCAGACGGTGCGCGCGGTGCCATACGATATGCCGATATTGGGCTATCATTCGGACAACATTGGAACGCTGCGGCTGTGGCAGAGCGAGGCTATTGAGGAGTTCGATTTTCAGGCATTTAACGATCAGCAGTATGCGTTGGCGGTACGCGAAAAGAACGCCGTGGAGGACATCACCCGCGTGCTCTATCCCAACGACAGCACATATGCGGGCAAGCAGTTGCGCTTGAAGCAGCAGTATTTCCTTTCGAGCGCTTCGTTGCAGGATATTCTATATAACTTCAAGCGCGCACACGGCGATTTATCCGGCTTTGCGGATATGGTTGCCATACAATTAAATGACACGCACCCGGTGGTGAGCATTCCCGAGCTCGTCCGCCTGCTCATGCAGGAAGGCCAGAGCTTTGAAGAAGCGTTCCGCGTGGTATGCCGTGTGTTTTCCTACACCAACCATACCGTCATGGCGGAAGCCATGGAAAAATGGGATGTTGAGCTTTTCAAATCCGTCATCCCCGAAGTATTTGATATTGTCTACAAAATCAACGCCCGTTTCTGCGGCGAGCTGATGGCGAAGGGCTTCCCCAATATCCATGAAGTCTCCATCATACAGGGGCCGGTCATCCATATGGCGAACCTCGCTTCGTACTGTTCCCGCACCATCAACGGCGTGGCGCAGATCCATACCGAGATTTTGAAGAGCAATGTGCTGAAGCACTTCTATACGCTCTACCCCGAGCGGTTCCAGAACAAGACCAACGGCATTACGCAGCGCCGCTGGCTCAAGCTGTGTAACCCTGAGCTTTCTAAGTTTATCACCGAGCGCATCGGCGAAGGCTGGGTGACCAATCTTGACGAGCTGGAAAAGCTCAAGGCGTTTGCCTCCGAGGCGGATATCAAAGCCTTCAACGAAGTCAAACACCGGAAAAAGGAGCAGCTTTCTGCGCATATCCATAAGGCCGAAGGCATCCTGCTGCCGCCGGAGTTTTTGCTGGACGTCCAGGTCAAGCGCATGCATGAGTATAAGCGCCAGCTGCTCAACGCGTTCTCTATACTCGATCTGTATTTTGGCCTGAAGGAAGGCCGCATCCGCAACTTTACGCCTACGGCGTTTGTGTTTGGCGCGAAGGCCGCGCCGGGCTACTGGCGCGCCAAGGCCATTATCAAATACATACACGAGGTCGCACGCCTTGTCAACAACGACAAAAGCATGAACGGGCTTCTGCGCACCGTGTTTGTCGCCAACTACAACTGCTCTTACGCGGAAGCGATCATACCCGCCGCTGACATCAGCGAGCAGATCTCCCCTGCCGGAACCGAAGCGAGCGGCACGGGCAACATGAAGCTCATGCTCAACGGCGCGGTCACACTAGGCACCTATGACGGCGCGAACGTGGAAATTGTGGAGCAGGCGGGCATTGAAAACAACTTTATATTCGGCAAGTCCTTTGCGGAGCTCAACGCCATCCGTCCCAAGTACGATCCGCGCGCGCTGCACGCAAGCGAGCCGCGCATTCGCCGCGTAGTGGATACGCTTGTCGACGGAACGTTCGGGAGGCTCGACATATTTGACGAGCTACACTCTAGTTTGCTTACCGGCGGAAGTTATGGCTTGCCGGATCAATACTATGTACTCCTTGAGCTTCTGCCCTATATTGATAAGAAGCTTGAGGCGAATTTAGCCTACCAAGATCGCATCGCATTCGGGAAAAAGTGCCTGATGAATACGGCAAACGCCGGGAAGTTCTCCAGCGACCGCACCATAAAGGAATATGCGGCGGATATCTGGGAGATTGCACCCATGTCCAGCCTGCACTGTTCCGACTGAGGAACCGCTTTTCCGCTCACTCGCATGGGGGTACGCTATGGCAAACAGCTGTGTGGTATATGAACGTCCCGGTGTTCGGATCAGCGTGTATGAAAGCAAGCATCAGCCGTTTTTTGTCCGCGCGAAGCGGTTTGCAAACGTTGACACGCTTGCGCACCACCGTTGCGTTGTAACCTCGCTGGAGCGGTATCCCTGCTTTGACGAATCCGACTACCTGTATGAAAGCCGTTATTACCGGTATTACTTCTATTTGGATACGGCAAAGCAGGCCGGCGAGGAACGCCGGAGCATGAAGGCACGGCATGATCATCCGTTTGGCTTCATGCTTCCAAGCCTCAGTTTCCGCCCGGCCCGCGAATACGAGTGGAACGCCTATTCCAAGCTGCCTGCCCGCACCACCGTATACGCGGATGACGACCGCGAGGAACTTCTAGTGGTGGAGCGGGACTAGACCCCATACATGTTCGTCCGCATGGATATGTAAATTGATTTTATTGTGCCGATTGCCAAGGGCTATTACTTTTTTGGATAGGAGGACAAGCGTTTGAAAAAAATTGCCTGGCCGCTGCGCATGGCAGCATTGTTCGTTTGCCTGCTGTTTATCATTTCGGTGTTGTTTTCCGCTGTGCGTCTTGTCATCAACCGTCCGGCTTTCTTCTATAGCGAATATGCGCGTCTGGATCACGCGCGCCTGATGGGTATGAACACGGAGGATTTGACCAACGCCACCATGCAGATGGTCCGCTATATGGAAGGAAGCGTCCCAAGCATTGACCTTGATGTAACGGTCAATGGCGAGCGGGTCTCCATGTTTAACGACCGCGAACGCGCGCACATGGTGGACGTGCTTGTGCTTTATCAAAACTGGCGCACGGTTTCTTATGTGAGCTTTGGCCTTTTTGCGCTGCTGATTGTATTCCTGCGCAAACAGCCGGGCGGAATTGCCCGCGCGTTTCTGAACGCAAGCAAGGTGTTTGTGCTGCTGCTGGCCGCGATTGCCGTCTGGGTGCTATTTGACTTCTCCTCGTTCTGGACAGCGTTCCACCACCTGTTCTTTACCAACGATTTGTGGCTGTTGGATCCCGCCACCTCCCGCATGATCAACATGATGCCGCTGCAACTCTTCTACGATATTGTGATGTTTGTAGTTATCGTGTTCTTGGTCCTGTGGGCAGCGCTTATTGCTGTGGCAGTCGCAATCCGCCGCAAAGAGAAACGGGCAAACGCATGACAGGCTACGAAGAACAGGCTTCCCGCCGCGCGCGGGAACTGATGGACCAGGCGCATGTCACCGTACTCGCCATTGAGACCTCGTGCGATGAAACGGCCGCTGCCGTCGTCCGGGATGGCCGAGAAGTGCTTTCCAATACCGTGTATTCGCAGATTCCGCTGCACCAAAAGTACGGCGGGGTGGTGCCGGAGCTTGCCTCCCGTAACCATGTGCTGCAATTAAACCCCACCGTCGCCGCGGCGCTTGAAGCTGCCGGGCTTGGCTTTGGGGAGATTGACGCCGTGGCGGTAACCTCCCGCCCGGGCCTGATCGGCGCGCTTTTAACTGGAGTCAGCTACGCGAAAGGGCTTGCGTACGCAACAGGCATCCCGCTTATCGGCGTGGATCACATTGCGGGGCATATCGCCGCCAATTATCTTTCTTGGCCTGAACTTGCGCCGCCGTTCACCTGCCTTGTGGCGTCCGGCGGGCACAGCCATATCTTCCAGGTGGAGGACTATACGGCGCTTACGCTCTTGGGCGCGACCAAAGACGACGCCGCCGGTGAGGCGTTTGATAAAGTTGCCCGCGTGCTCGGCCTGCCCTACCCCGGCGGTCCCGCCCTCGAAGCGCTGGCAAAGGAAGGGAACGCTTCCGCCATCTCCTTCCCCTCAGGCTACAACTCCGGCGATGGATTGGATTTCTCGTTTTCCGGCCTGAAAACAGCCGTCATCAATATGCTCCATACATCGGAGCAACGCGGGGAGGACATTAACCGTGCGGATGTCGCGGCTTCTTTCCAGCACAGCATTGTCGATGTGCTGACCAACAAGGCAGTACGGGCGGCGTTGCGGCAAAAAAGCAAGGCATTGGCTTTGGCGGGCGGCGTTTCCGCCAACCGTGCGCTTACCGCAAGCCTAAAAGCCGCCGCGGAGCATGCGGGCATCCGTTTTTTTTCGCCGGAATTCAAATACTGCACCGATAACGCGGCCATGATCGGCTGCGCGGGATACTATGCGCTGCGCCTTGGTTTGCGGGACAGCCTGTCGCTCAACGCCTGCGCAAGGCGGTAGCAGGCCGAACATCCCAAAAGCGCCTTCCAGAACGATCCGGTGGATTTTAAGTAAATCACAAGCAACGTCAAAAAGATCCGCAGCGAAATTTTCGCGCCGGATCTTTTTTTTATTCCGGGAAAACGTGGTTTCAACGCGACTCCCCTTTTGCTCTTTTATTCCCCCACAATCCTTTTTTGGGTTCCTGCTGTTGCCTAAGGTGTGCAAACTGTGCGTGCATGACTTCCGTCGTTTCAGAAAGCGCTGCCATCATGCGTGAAAGCATGGCGTCCGCTTCCTGCAAACGCGCCTCGTATTGCCTTAGAAGTTCCTCCTGCCTTGCGTTCTCTTTTTCAAAAGCAAGATTGGCCTGCGCGTAGGCGGTCAGCTGTTCATCGAGCCGCGCGCAGTATGCTTCCAGATCCCGGAGCGCGCGTTGTGCCTCCATAGGCCAGCTCGTCACCTCCCCTGCCTGAGGGAAGAGCGCGGCGGATTCAGGGGAAAGCGGCGCTGAAAACGCTGCCTGCGCGTTCTCGAGCATGCGCTTTGCCTCCAGCGGAACCAGGGTGGGAATTTTTCGTTTTCCGGAAAACGCGGCGTATACCGTTTCAAGCGGGCCGACCCGCTTCAATTCCCCTTCCTCCAGCCACAGCGCGCTCTCGCACAGCCGCCGGAGAATGTTTGCATCTTCGCTTTCCAATAACAGCGTCATGCCCTCGCGCTGCTTTTGCCGAAGCCGCAACACGCACGCTTGTACAAACAGCAGATCGCACCTTTCCAAAACTCCGGAAAGGAGCAGCACGTCCGGCTCGGCGGTCAAAGCCATGGCCAGCAGCAGCCGGGCGCGGGCGGCGGTTTCATATCCTGCAACAGGCTGCAAAAACTGCCCGCCCAGCCCACTGAACGCGCGAATCGCTTCAATGCGCCGCTTCGTCTGCTCCGCGTTAAGGCGCTCTTTTGCGCACTGAAGCCACGCGTTCTGTTCGCCCGTTTCATGATCCAGCAGCAACTCCATGCCAATGGCGGCTGCGACCTTCCCGTTTATGGTGCACGATCCTGTACTGGGCAGTACCATGCCGGCTATGACCCGCAAAAGTGTTGTCTTCCCGGCGCCCTCTTCTCCCAATACAGCGAATGTTTCGCCCCGGCCCAGCCAGAGCGTAATATCCTTCAGTATCTCTTCCCGTTCCTTCTGGAAACGGGCGGGCAAAAGCGCCCCCAGAATTTTTTGTACAGGCGTTCCAGACGGCACGCCCACCGATACATGCGTCAGCTGTATGATACCCTTCCACCTCCGCTGATGGTATTTTGAATGGCAATGTATAGTATGGACACATTCGCGCATCTTAAATGCAGTTTTTTTAACAATCCGTTTCACGATCCTGCACTTTAAAAGCCGCGCAAATTGTGCTCGCGTGCAAGAATATGCAAATATCCTAGCTTTCTGTGTGAATTATGTGGATATATCAATATATTATATCTAATGGTGAATTTTCAAATAATATATCCTTCATTTTCTATTGACGGATATGCATTGATGGGAGTATAATTCCAACATATTTTAATTTTGAACAAATTGTAAAAACACTCCCTCTATTTTCAACCTTTTTGCCTCACGGAATTCAAATGAGATGCGGATGTGAAATCCCGCACCTCTTTGGAGATATAGAATTTATTAGGAGGGACAATCACATGAAGAAATTGCTCGCAATGGTGCTCGTGACGCTGATGGCGGTGTCCGCGTTCGCTTGTGCGGCTCCCGCAGCGGAAGCTCCCGCTGCAAACGCCCCCGTAAAAATCGGCGCAATTTCTCCCAACACCGGCGACCTTGCCGCTTACGGCGAAGCCGTCAGCAACGGCATCAAGCTGGCCGTTGAAGAAATCAACGCCAAGGGCGGCGTGCTGGGCGGCCGTCCGCTAGAAGTCGTCTCATATATGGACGACAAGGGCGACTCCACCGAAGGTGCCAACGCCTATGCAAAACTGGTATCCGACGGCGTATCCGCCATTATCGGCTCCGTTACCTCGGGAGTGACCGCAGGCCTCGCCACGCTGGCCGATAAGGACAAAATGCTCCTCATTACACCGACTGCAACCAACGACTCCATCACCGTAGATAAACCCACCGTGTTCCGCGCCTGCTACAAGGACTCCTACCAGGGCGAGGTCTGCGCCAAGGTCGCAAAGGATCTGGGCCTGACCAAGGTTGCCGTGCTCTACGCTTCGGGCGATCCGTACTCCTCCGGCCTGAAGGATGCCTTCATGAGCGCGGTGGAAGCGAACGGTCTGACAGTCGTCGCCACTGAAAGTTCCTCCGGCGTACACGACACCGACTATACCTCGCAGCTCACCAACATTATCGCGTCCGGCGCTGAGATGATATTCGCCCCCTACTACTACGACACCATCGGCCCATACATCGTACCGCAGGCCCGTCAGTTGGGTTACACTGGCGCTTTCTCCGGCGCTGACGGCTGGGACGGCACTATCGGCACCATGCAGGACGACAAAGCCCTCTACAACAACTGCTACTTCACCAACCATTATGCCCAGGATAATCCGAGCGAAAAGGTGCAGAACTTCGTCAAGTCCTACTCCGCGAAGTTTGATCCCAAGACCCTGAACGCCCTCGCTGCCCTCGCTTATGATGCGACCTACATGCTCGCCGCCTCCATCGACAAGGCGGGTTCCGACAAGACTGCTGACATCGTGGCGGCCATGACAGGCATGAGCTTCGACGGCGTAACCGGCTCCTTCAAGCTCGACTCCAGCAACAATCCGGCCAAGGCATGCTCCATCATCGAATTCAAAGACGGTGCGGCTGTCTTCTATAAGGAAATCGGCTAATCTGGTTTCACAAGCACGGCTTACTATCAGTAACTATCCGTTCAGGCTGGCGGCCGTAGAGCAACTGACTAAATTTTAGAAAGTTGCGCTGGAACGGGACTGCGGCACAGGGGCAGCAGGCTTCTGTGCCGCGGTGTTTGAAAAAGCAAACAGGAGAGATTGGAAAAGGGAGGAAAGTGTGCATGGAAGTTTTCTTCTTGCAGTTGATAAACGGTCTACGCGTGGGCAGCGTGTATTCGCTCATCGCACTCGGATATACCATGGTATATGGCATCATCCGCCTTATCAATTTTGCGCACGGCGACTTTATCATGGTGGGTGGATATACGCTCTTTTTCACGGTTCCGCTGATGATTGCGGCAGGCATGCCACCCTTTGTGGCCTTGCTGTTGGCCGTTATCGTCTGTGCCGTAGTGGGCGTATCGGTAGAAAAACTGGCGTACAGCCCCGTGCGGAAAAGGGGCACCAAAATGAGCACGCTCATCACGGCCATCGCGATGAGCCTGTTCCTGGAAAATCTGGCGCAGGTTCTGTTCGGCGCCAACCCCAAGCAGGTCAAAACAATACTTGACCTGCCTAATATCGGAAAAATCAGCGGCAATACGCTGCTGACAATCGCCTTGGGCGTTGCCGTCATGGTGGCGCTTCAGCTGTTCGTCAAGGGCACCAAAATGGGGAAATCCATGCGTGCCGTTTCGGAAGACAGGCAGGCGGCCATACTCATGGGCGTTAACGTCAACCGCACAATCTCCATCACATTCGCCATAGGTTCCGGCCTGGCGGCGGTTGCGGCGCTGATGTTTGTGGTGCAATACAATCAGGTCAGTATTACAATGGGCTCCATGCTAGGCCTCAAGGCCTTTATCGCGGCAGTGCTGGGCGGTATAGGCAGTATACCTGGCGCTATGCTGGGCGGCATTGTCATTGGCCTTGCGGAAAGCTTATCCAAGGCATATATGGGTCCGCTGACCGGAGGCTTGATTACCTCCGCGTTCTCGGACGCCATCGTGTTTATGATCCTCATCATCGTGCTGCTCCTGAAGCCCGCAGGCATTTTAGGAAAAAATGTCGGCGAGAAAGTGTAGGCGGCTATGATGACAAACAGAAAAGAAAAATTGAGGGGTTCTCTCATCAACTTTGCCGGTCTTGTTGTGCTTTTCCTGCTGCTGGTTGTCATTATGGAAAGCTT
>JAEXTB010000332.1 GCA_023453725.1 Bacillota bacterium
ACTCCAAGCTGCGTAAGCACTTCGGCCAGCACAAGAAAAAACACGACGCTGCCGCCGACCTTGATCATATCCACCATGCCGTCTCCAACCGCGCGGGGCAGCGCCTTATAAAACGGATCGGGAGGCATCGGCTGAACCCGCCCGGGTGAGGATAGGCGGATTGGATTTACAAAGCGCAGAGTAACACCAAGTAGCAGCGCGCCCCCATAATAAGAAATGGCAAGCGGCCAAAACAGACAGGTATTCTGGAACATCCCGCCAGCCACAGCGCCCATGATAAACATAGGGCTGCAGAGATTGCATACGGTACCAAGCCGCTCTGTTTCTTCCTCGGATATACTCCCCGAAGCGAGCAGCATACCGCTCAGCCTCGCGCCGGACGGGTAACCTGAAATACCGCCCAGCAACATGAGGGGAAGCGCATAGTGGGAGACCCGTATTTTTTTAGAAAGCGGGTAAAGAAGATTGGCAAGCAGCTGCATGGCGCCGGTTCGTTCAATAAGCGTAGCGCTCGCAAAGAATGGAAATAATGTGGGCAGCAGGATTTCCCACCAAAGCTGAAGCCCTTCTTGTGCGGCAGCCATGGCCGGACGGGAAAAGAGCACAAGTAGGATGCAGAATACAAACGCGATAAAAGCGGTGGCGCGTTTCATAGGAACCTCCCGCGCCGCGTTGAGGGCGCAAACAAAAAAAGGAAGTTGCTGGGCTTAAATGAACGCCCCATAACGGAAAACGGGAGCGCTATAACTTCCGGAAAGCGCGTTCTTAAGCGGTCGTGATATATGGTAATAGGGTACGGGTGTTCCTAACATCCTTATGAAGGAAGGAGCGTATGCATGACGAAAAAGGTAGGGCTGGCGCTTGGCTCCGGCAGCGTCAAGGGAGTTGCGCACATCGGCGTGATACAGGTTTTGGAGGAAAACGGGGTACCCATTGATATGGTGTCTGGGTCAAGCGCAGGAGCAATCGTGGGCGCGATTTACTGCGTTGGAACAGATCTGGATCTTTTGGGCAAATACTTTGAGGCGATCAACAGCCGTGATTTTATGGACATGACAGTGCCGCGCAATGGAAAAGGCGGCCTTGTCAAAGGCAACCGCATGCAGGAAATGGTGCGGATTTTTACGCATGACAAGACATTTCAAGAGACGCGTATTCCGTTTATTTGTATGGCGGTGGATGTGGAGACGGGCGAGTTGATTGCATATCAGAACACAGAGAAAAAGCTGCATGACTGTGTGCGGGCAAGCATGGCAATCCCTGGCTTATTTACACCGGTTCGTCTGGATGGAAGACTTCTTGTGGATGGCGGCGTACTCGAGCGTGTGCCTTGCCTTCCGCTCAAAGAGGCGGGTGCGGATGTGGTCATCGGCGTAGACGTCGGTTACCGGGGCGAGGTGCAGCGGATTGAGGTTCCTACCGCCCGCGCGTTGTTTGACCGGTCCCGCGAGATTATGATGTGGTACATTACCCGTACGCGACAGGAATGCGCGGATCTTGTGCTCTGCCCCAAAGTGCTCGATATTATGAAGGGCTTTTCCAACAAAAATACGCAGGAAGGCATTGCGGAGGGGCGGCGTGTGGCGGAAGAGGCGCTCCCGCGTATATTCGAGATATTGGAGAAGAATGAAATACCGCTTAAGCCAAAAAGGTTGAAATAAGGTTATATCACGATCGGGGGCACGGTAAAGTCCCTTTGCGGCGTTTCCTGTTTTGCAAGCAGCGCATAGACGTCATGGGCGCGCATATCGGCCTCGAGTATTGCCTGTGCGGAAGGCGGCAGGGAAACGGTGTCCGCCCGGCGCATGATCAGCGGCAGCGTTCGTTTGTTGGCGATGGCGGAAACCAGGCTACGTGCAGTCCGCCTGAAGCCCAGCACCCGAAGATACAGGGCGTCTTCCTCAAACACACTATGGGCAAGCTGCTTTTTGATGCCGAGCAGCGCGCAGGCGCAGATGCGCTTGCACCTGGCGAGCGTATATCGCTTGCTTTTGAGCATGGAAAACAGTTCGGAAGCAGTCTTTGCTTCCCTTGAGGCGCGGTACAATACATTTTCAAAGCCTTCCTGAACGTCGGGAAGGTTTTTCATTTCCTCCGCGCTCATCATGCGCAGGGCATAGAGCATGAGCGGTTCCGCGTCGAGAAGATTGACACATCGGATATCGCCAAGCTTGAAGTATCCGCCCACATACATGGGCATGCCTTCGTATGCGCTTTCATTGCAGCCGCAGAGCGCCTCGCGGATTGCGGTGGCGCTTGAAAACGTGCCGGAAAGCGCCGTATCATTATAACCCGCCCCCACGCGGTGGATGGCTACGGGCTGCGCCTGCGGCGCGTACTGTTGCAAAAACCGGACATATTCCATACCCAATATGCTGTTGGGGGTGGAGAGCGCCTTTAAAAGAACCTTGGACGCGCCGCACGCTTCAAGCGCGTCATAGCGTGCCCTTGGGTAGGATTTCCCCAAAGAGAGCTGTTCCTTAAGCGCTTCCCGGAATGCGGGAGGCTCGTTTTTAAGCGCCTCGGCGGCTTTTAAAAGATCATCCGTATCCGGCGTTTCGCTGCCAAAGCAAAGATAATCCAGCACTCCGGTGCCCGCAAGTACCCGCACGCCTCCGGCGGCAAAGCGTTCCGCGCTGGAGATCGCGCAAACAGCAGGCAACTCCAGCACAAGATCTGCGCCCGCGAGGAGCGCCCACTGCGCGCGGGTGTATTTATCCGCAATGGCGGGCTCACCGCGCTGCACATAATCGCCGCTCATGACCACAATGATATAATCGCACTTTGTAACCTCGCGCGTTCTTTCCATGTGGTAGACGTGCCCATTGTGCAGGGGATTATATTCCGCTATGATGCCTGCGACGCGCATTCGGATAGTTCCTTTCATTTATTTTATACATTTTATCACATATATTGTTTACATTTATCAAACCGGCGCTTTTCTCCCGAAAAATTATTGGATTTTTGTTCCGAACGGGCAAATAGTGTGATATAATTTGCAGGGCAAGATCGTAACGGCGTTGCCCTTTTTCGTTGTTGCGTTACGGAACAGTCAACAAGCCATGCTTATGGAAGGAGCAAAGGTAAACTATGTCACTCATGGATGGGATCAAGGCAAAGGCCAAGAGCGTAAAAAAACACATTGTGCTGCCTGAAGGAACAGAGGAACGTACCATACAGGCATCCGCCATTATCGTGCGGGAGGGCATTGCGGAAGTCACACTGCTCGGTAAAGAGGCGGAAATTCGCGCCGCTGCGGACAAGCTTCAGGTATCGCTGCAGGGTGTCAACCTGCTGGACCCCGAGGCCTCGCCGGATCTCCCGGCCTATATTGAGAAATTCTATGAACTGCGCAAAGCCAAAGGCGTCACCCCTGAACAGGCGGAGCGCACCATGCGCGATCCCATGTTCTTTGCGGCCATGATGGTAAAAGAGAAACAGGCGGACGGCATGGTAGCCGGTGCCCTCTGCACCACGGGCGATACACTGCGGCCCGGACTCCAGATCGTGAAAATGGCAAAAGGCATTTCTGTTGTTTCCAGCTGCTTCATTATGGAACTTCCAGATAAATCCTACGGTGATAACGGTATTTTAATATTTGCGGATTGCGCCGTCAACCCCAATCCCACGGCGGACCAGCTTGCGGCAATCGCAATTTCTTCCGCCGCAACCGGAAAGGCGCTGTGCGGTATAGATCCCCGTGTCGCCATGCTTTCCTTCTCCACTAAAGGAAGCGCCAAGCATGAACTGGTGGACAAGGTATCCGAAGCCACTCGGATCGTGCATGAGCTTGCGCCGCAGCTTAACGTAGACGGCGAACTCCAGGCGGACGCCGCTTTGGTAGAAAAAGTCGGTCAGTTGAAGTCCCCCGGGAGCCCGGTTGCAGGCAAAGCAAACGTGCTTGTATTCCCGGACCTGCAGGCGGGCAACATCGGCTACAAGCTGGTGCAGCGCCTTGCTGGCGCGGAGGCCATCGGCCCTGTTTGCCAGGGCTTTGCGCGCCCCATCAACGATCTTTCCCGCGGCTGCAGCGTGGACGATATTGTAAGCGTTGTCGCAATCACGGCTGTTCAGGCGCAGGATTTTTAAGGAGGATTACATGAATATTCTGGTTATCAACGCAGGTAGCAGTTCCCTCAAGTATCAGTTGATCAATGTCGTCAATGGGAATGTGGTTGCAAAGGGCATCTGCGAGCGCATCGGCATGCCGGAGTCCAAGCTTACCTACAAGCCCACCGGCGGCGAACCGCAAGTGATCAAGAAGGATATGAAGGACCATACCGACGCCATGCAGATGGTCATGGACGCGCTCATCGATGAAAAGGTCGGCGTGCTCAAGAGCACAAAAGAAATCGCGGCGGTCGGCCACCGTTTGGTGCATGGCGGCGAAAAGTTCACCAAGCCCGCGTTAATTACCGATGAAATGCTCGATGTATTGGAAGAGCTCACCGAGCTTGCCCCACTCCACAACCCCGCGAACCTCATGGGCATCCGCGCCTGCAAGGCGCTCATGAAGGACACCCCGATGGTCGGCGTGTTTGATACCGCTTTCCATCAGACCATGCCGGAAAAGGCATATCTCTACGGCCTGCCCTATGAAGCCTACCAGGATATGAAGATCCGCCGTTACGGCTTCCACGGCACCTCCCATAAGTACGTATCCCAGATTGCGGCCCAAAAATTAGGTAAGCCGGTCGAGGAAACCAAGATCATTACCTGCCATTTGGGCAACGGCTCGAGCATTGCGGCCGTCAAAGGCGGCAAGAGCGTAGATACCTCCATGGGCTTCACGCCCCTTGAAGGCGTACCCATGGGAACTCGCTGCGGCGATATTGACCCCGCCATCGTCCTCTATCTGATGGAGCAGAAGGGCTGGGATGCTGCCAAGGTCAATTCCTACCTGAACAAGGAAAGCGGCATGCAGGGTCTTTCCGGCGTTTCTTCGGATTTCCGCGATCTTTGGGATGCGGAAGAAGCAGGCAATGCACGCGCCAAGGCAGCGCTTGAAGTGTTCTGCTACAAGGTAAAGAAGTACATCGGCGCTTATGCTGCCGCCATGAACGGTGTGGACGCGATCGTATTCACTGCCGGCGTTGGTGAAAATGACCGCCCGGTGCGCGAATGGGTGCTTTCGGATATGGAGTATCTCGGCGTAGAACTTGATCGTGAAGTGAACAACACGATCCCCCGCGGCCAGAGCGGTGAGCTTTCTAAGCCCACAAGCCGTGTCAAGGTCTACCTAATCCCCACGGATGAAGAGATGGCCATTGCGCGCGAGACCGCGCTGGTTACAAATATCGGCTGATAGCGTTTATACTATTCTCGAGTGATTAGTATTACGCACGGCACATTTGTGTTATAATGGTACAAACATAAACGGAGGGACCTTATGAAGCACATTCAGACCATCCTGCAGCCCTGCATCAAGGCGGGCGCACATACCGGCTGCGGCGAATGCCAGGCAAGCTGCCAATCCGCCTGCAAGACGAGCTGCACCGTAGCCAACCAGTCCTGCCAGAAGGAAAAGAAATAAGCTTTGTAC
>JAEXTB010000013.1 GCA_023453725.1 Bacillota bacterium
GGTTTACTGTGGGGGCGCTCCTTGTGCTGTCCATATTCATCAATGTGCTGCTGTTCCGCAAGAGCATATTCGGGCGCAAGAAGAGCATAAAAGCAAAGTAGCGATAAAAGCAACATGCTATAAAAGGCCGCGGCAAAAGCTGCGGCTTTTTTGTGCCGGTGATTTCAGGTTGTGTTTGTGCTACACTAGTTCTAGCGGACATGCATTTTGCGTGGATGAAGAAGGATAGCCTATGCAACGGATATATCTGGACAATGCCGCAACTTCCTTCCCCAAGCCGGAGGGCGTGAGCGAGCGGATGAGCTACTATATGAACGCGGTTGGCGCAAGCATCAACCGCTCCGTTTATGCGCCTGCGGCGGACGCGGGGCTTGTTACGCTTATGCTCCGCGAACGGCTCTGTAGGCTCCTTGGACACAGCGACCCCACGCATTGTGTCTTGACGTCCGGCGCCACCGCCTCACTTAACATGGTGCTCAAAGGATACTTGCAACAGGGCGACCACTGCATTGTAAGCGCGCTTGAACACAACGCCGTTATGCGTCCGCTTGTACAACTTGAAAAAGCGGGCGTGTGTTTTGACCGTATCCCTTGCGATATTGACGGGCGCATGGATATTGAAGCTTTTGAAAATATGTTCCGCCCCGAAACGCGGCTTGTGGCGATAACGCACGCTTCCAATGTCTGCGGTACTTTAAATCCTGTAGCGGAAATCTGCGCCATTTCAAAAAAGCATGGCGTTCCCGTGCTGCTTGACGGTGCACAGACCGCCGGGCATTACCCCATCCACTTTGAACATCTTGGCCTTAGCGCGCTTGCTATACCCGCACACAAGGGGCTTTTAGGTCCTTCCGGTATCGGTGCGCTGCTTCTTAGCCCAGCGTTTGCACACAAACTTACGCCGCTCCTTTCGGGCGGTACAGGCAGCTTTTCGGACAGCGAAGAACTTCCGCCCATCATGCCTGACCGTCTGGAAAGCGGTACCCCCAACATTCCCGGCATATACGGCTGGGAAGCGGCGCTTTCTTTTTTGGAAGGGCAGGGCATTGCCGCGCTGCGCGCGCATGAAATCGCGCTTACCATGCGGTTTCTTTCTGGCATAGAAGCGCTCCCCGGTGTACGTATCGTGGGTACGCGTTCGCCGGAGGAGCGTGTGGGCGTCGTATCTCTTGATTTTGTGAACCGGGACAACGCGGAAATTGCCTTCGAGTTGGAGCGGGAATACGGCATACTCACCCGCTGCGGACTGCACTGTGCCCCGAACGCGCACAAAGCCCTCGGGACAATTCCGCAGGGGACGGTGCGGTTTTCGTTCGGGTGGGCGACGACAGAACGAGAGATTGATATGGCAATAGAAGCTGTAAAGGAACTGACTAAAGAATAAGAACGGTACTTTTCTTTTTAGAAGAAAAGTACCAAAAGAAAATCATCCATTATAAAAAGCGCACGCTTTCATTTTTTCTATTATTTCAAATAAATATGCTTCTCTCTTGCAACCGTTACCACGCCGATACGCTGCGCGGCGGGAACGACTGCTTTCAACTCCTCAAACAGCGCGTCAGCGTCCTCTGGATGTACAGCCATCAAAAGCCCTCCCGCCGTCTGCGGGTCATAGAGCACATCCTGCACATGCAGCGGCACATCCCCTTCCTCCACGGCGGACTGTGCATAGGACCGGTTCCTGTACATGCCTTCGGGAAGTATGCCTTGTCTAGCAAACTCCAGCGCCTCAGGTATGATGCTGATGTCTTTTGTGTTTAGCTCGACGCTCACATCCGAGCCTTGCGCCATTTCATACAAATGCCCCAGCATGCCAAAGCCCGTTACATCCGTACAGGCGTGGACACGGTACTTGACCATTGCGTCCCGCGCCGTTTTATTGAGCGTGGTCATAAGCGTGCGCGCAAGCGCAATCCCTTCCTCACTCGCAAGCTCCGCCTTTGCGGCGGTGGTCAGTATGCCGATGCCGAGCGGCTTTGTAAAAAGCAGAATGTCGCCGGGCAGAGCGCCGCTGTTGGTCAGAATTTTGTCCGGGTGCACGAAGCCGGTAACAGCAAGGCCGTACTTGGGTTCATCGTCCAATATGCTGTGCCCGCCTGTTATGATGGCCCCTGCCTCATACGCTTTGTCATACCCGCCGCGCAGCAGCTGATGGACAGCGTCCTTGGGCATATCCTCCGGAATACAGAGGATATTTAACGCAAGCTTCGGTTCCGCGCCCATGGCATAGATATCCGAAAGCGCGTTGGTTGCGGCGATCTGCCCGAACAGATACGGGTCATCCTCAATGGGCGGAAAAAAATCCACCGTCTGCACAATGGCAAGCGTATCGCTTACCTTGTAAACGGATGCGTCATCGCTTTTATCAAACCCAACGAGCAGGTTGGGGTCATGATGAACTTTGATGCCCTCCAGCAGCTGCGAGAGCACTCCGGCGCCCACTTTTGCGCCGCAGCCCGCGCATTTTGCGAGCTTGGTCAGTCTAATGTCCTGTTCCATATTCTTCTCCCTATCGAAGCCCAACCGATGTAAGCGGCGTCAAACGCAAAATTGCCTCCAGCACGCCGCCGCCTATCGCAAGCGCTTTGTCCGAGGCGGTATAGCAGTGCTCCACCTTGCACCGTGGGTCCACGTCTCCGCTTTTCATGCCTTTGTATACAGGCGTATTGTCCGGCAGGATGCCGCGCAAGACGCCCGGAATTTCCGTTTTAACGGGAAGCCCGTCAACATAGCCCACAGTGTCGCCTGCTTCCACGGTTTCGCCTATCTCCAACACCTGTGTAAATATTCCGTCCGCAGGAGCCCGTAGTATGCGCTCCACCGTATACCCGCCGATATTGCCGGGAACCCCGGTATCCGGCAGCGCGGAGCCTTCCAATAGTACGCGTCCAAGCGTATGCCCACGCTGCGTTTCCACAACCGCGTGGCAATCTTCCCCTGCCGTAAAGCCCGGGCCGATGCCGATGACAACCGGCGCATCCATAAGCATGGTGCCAAGATTGCGCTTTGCCAAAATAGCGTCCACGACGATATCGGGCTTTAATTCCCGAATGCAGGCTGCTTTCGGATCAATCAGCACAGGAATATGCCCGCTTTTCAGTATGGATAAGGCTGCGGCGCATGTTTGTGCAAGCTCCGCTGTGACGCCTTCCACCACAGCCTGCCCATGGGTTACCGCTTGACAAAAGCTCACTGTGCGCCTGATTGCGGTGGGCTGCGCGAGTTCCGTCATCACAACATGTAACCTCGCGTGCCAGAGCCGCAGTGCAATTCCCGTCGCGATATCCCCCGCGCCTTTTATGACAACAAGCATGGTTCTCCTTCCGAATGCAGCGATCCCGCTACACTCAGGCAGCCAAGGTGTCTGGATAGTTCTCTTGCCTGGCTCCATTGGGCAGGCGTTTCAACCTTATTAATATAGACAGCCGTATGCAGCCCTTCCGCACGCGCCACAGTTGCGGCATCAAGCGGGGTTACGGTATGGTAGAGCCCGACGTTGAGCAGTTTTGCGTATAGCTCCGGCCTGTGCGCCGACGCGATCACCGGCTGGCCAATGCCGTCTATGCCCATGACGAGTATTGTCCGGTCGGCTTCCTTTGGAATGACAGGTTCATTCACCGCATGGGCCTTTAGCGGCATCCCTTTTGAACCGTCCGCCTCACACAGTACAAAATCCGCCTGCCGCGCAAGCATGGAGATGTCTGTTAACGGCAGCGTCAGCTTGCCGCCCTCGGTCTTTTGCCCAACGCATAAGAGGCTATGCACCTGCATTGCGTAAGCAATTTCGTCTTCCTTAGGGGAAAGAAGCGTTTTCACGCCGGTTGGCGGGTACATTTTCGCGGTAGCGCATAAAATGACGCTCCCGCTGCCCAAAAGCTCCGCCGCAAGGCGCATCAAGAGGGTGGTTTTTCCCCCTCCGCCAATGATGGCGGTAACGCCACGCGTGATACCCAACGCCTGTGCAAACCGCACTTCTTTCCTCCCCGAAAACGTTATTTCTGTTTCAGGATAACATCGGCAAATCCTGCTTGTCAATCGCAGGGCGGGTGGTTTACAATGCGGATATGAGCAATTCTAAAAACATGCGCCCCGTTCTTTCGGTACGGCTATATACAGAGGAAAAATGCTTTGGCCCCGGCATTGCGGAGCTTCTTGCCCGCGTGCGGGAAATGCGCTCGCTTCGGGCGGCTGCCCTTTCCATGAACATGGCTTACTCCAAGGCATGGAAGATCGTAAAGGAAAGCGAAGATGCCCTTGGCATCAAGCTGCTTGCAAGCACCACCGGCGGACAGCATGGGGGCGGCGCCGTACTTACAGAAGAAGGCGGCGCGCTGCTTGACGACTACCGTCAGTATGTCGCGGATGTAAAAGCTGTGGCGCAGCAGCTCTTTGAAGAGCGGTTTGGTGGGAAGAAAGAGCGCGGTGAGCATGGAGTATGATCGGCTGATCGATCCATCCTTTCGCGGATGCGTCTTGATTACACAAAATGAAAAGCCGCTTTTTGAACATGTCTCCGGTTACGCAGATCTCGCGAACGAACGACCCAATACACTAGATACCAGGTTCCCCACCGCATCCGCGGGAAAGGTGTTTGTGGCGACCGCGATACTAAAGCTGATGGAGCAAGGCAGGCTCAGGCTTACCGATACGCTTGCCGACATATTCCCCTTTGGTCTTCACGCAATAGACCTTGCAGTGACAATCGAACAACTGCTGACGCATACTTCTGGCATCCCGGACTATTTTGACGAATCCGTCATGGATGACTACAGCGAACTTTGGAAGGACACCCCAAATTATAAGATCCGATCCTCTAAGGATCTGTTGCCGCTCTTTTGGGACAAGCCTATGTTGTGTATGCCCGGGGAACGCTTCCAATACAACAACGCTGGTTATGTCTTGCTCGGATTGGTCATAGAAGCGCTTACTAACCTGCCATTTGATGCGTTTCTTTCAGGCGCTGTACTGCATCCGGCAAATATGCAGGATACAGGGTATTATGAATTGGATCGGCTTCCAAAGAAATGCGCCAACGCTTATATTTTTGATGAAGCGAAGAATGAATTCTACACCAACATCTATAGTGTGGACGTGAAAGGTACCGGGGCAGGAGGCGCTTATACAACAGTAACTGATATCGGCCGTTTCTGGAATGCGCTCTTTGACGGAACCCTCTTAAAGCAAAATACAGTCCAGCGTATGCTTCAACCGTACAGCAAGGATGACTCATGCAAGTATGGCTATGGGGTCTGGCTGCGCAAACGCGGGGATGCTTACATTCCTTACATGCAAGGGTGCGACCCCGGTGTCAGCTTTTTATCCTCCTACGAGCCTTCCACGGGCCTTTGCATTACACTGGTAAGCAACTTCGGGGATAACGTCTGGAAGTTGAACAGAAGCATATTGGAACAGCTCCAATAAACTGGGGGCGGCATATCTGCCGCCCTTACTTATTCCAATCCATAATTGTTTTCTTTGTTGGCCCAATCCACTGTGCGTATGGAATACTCTCTGTATCCGCCCGCTACAAACGGGTCCTTTTGTGCAATCCCATGCGCTTCCTCAATCGACGCGGCATGTATAAGCACCATGCCGCCCGAGTAATCCGTAAACGGGCCGCAGGCAACAAGCGTACCTTCCTCATCCAACACCTTTAAGTGCGCCACATGCTTTTCTATCACATCGAACGTCAAAGGCAGCCTGCTTTCGAGCAGGATCAGGTATAAAAGCCCGCTTTTCATGAAGTTTTACGCTTTTCCCAAGCGCTGCTTCATGGTTTTTTCTACGGCATTCAATATATTCTCATACCCCGTGCACCGGCACAAATGCCCAGCGAGGAGCTTTCTGAGTTCTTCCCGCGTATATTCGTGGCCGGATTCTAAAATCTCCACCGCCGTCATGATAAAGCCGGGCGTGCAGAACCCACACTGCACCGCGCCTTCTTCAATGAATGCCTGCTGGATATCCGCAAGTTCGCCGTTGGGGCCCAACAAACTTTCAAGCGTGCGGATGCTCTTGCCTTCCGCCCATACCGCAAGGTAGATGCAGGAGTTAAAGCATTCGCCGTCGACAATGACGTTGCATGCGCCGCACTCGCCGACTTCGCAGCCCTTTTTCACGCTGGTCAGCCGGTACTCGTTACGCAGCATATCCGTCAGGGATGCGCGTGCATCCACATAGTTCTCCACTGCTTTGCCGTTTATGGTACAGCGCACCAGTTGCATCTGTTTCATAGCGTACCTCCCGCAAGCTCAATCGCCCGGATAAACGCGCGCTTGGTCAATTCCTCTACCAATTGCAGCCGCAGCTCCTTGCTGGCGCGCCAGCTTGTGCGCGGGTTGACGTCAAGAAGCGCTGCGCTTCCCGCAGCCTCAACGGTTTCCATGGAGACGGGCTTGCCGAAAGCCTGTGCTTCGGCACTTGGTGCGCGCATGGGCACAGGACCCGCGACGCCGAACGCCACACGCATGCGCTCCACCGTCTTTTTATCCGCCGAAAGGCGCACGTTGACGGAGCAGCCTAAAGTGGCGATATCCATGGCGTTACGCATGGCATACTTGATGTAGTTGCCGTAACAGCCTTCGTAGCTTTCCTTTGGGATGCGGATCGCCGTTAAAAGTTCCGCAGGCTGCAGAGCAACCTTGCCCGCCTTGACATAAAACTGCTGGATGGGAAGCTGCCGTACGCCCTCGGGCCCAGTCAGTTCCATGATAGCGTCCCAGGCAACAAGGGTTGCGCCTGAGTCTGCGCTCGTCACGCCGTTGCAAGTGTTGCCGCCGATGGTGCCGATGTTTCGCACCTGCGGGCCGCCCACTTCGTTGACCGCTTCGCCCAGAACGTTGATATACTTCTGAATCAGCGGATGTTTCGTAACGTGGCTAAAGCTCGTCATCGGGAGGATGCGAAGCGTGCCGTCCTCTTCAAGCGTAACGCCGCGCAGCTCATCAAGTTTTTGGATGCTGACAAGCGTCGCGCCAGCCAGCCGTCCTTCGCGGATCTGCACCAGCACATCGCTGCCGCCCGCTATGATCTTTGCTTCCGGATGCTGTTGCAACAGCTCGATGGCATGGGGTACGGAAGTGGCTTCATACAATGCTTCAATATCGTACATACTGTTTAGCTCCGTCCTTCCTTGCGCGAAATAAGGCCCGCTTCCTGGAATGCCGGGAAAAGCACATGCGGGGTGAGCGGAATCTTGTTCACCGAAACGCCGGTCGCGTTCAATACGGCGTTGCGGATGGCAGGCGCGCCCGAAACCGTGGGCGGCTCGCCAAGCGCCTTCGTGCCATACGCGCTTGTCGGCTCATAGTTTTCCACAAACTGCGCTTCGAGATGTGGATGATCCATAAATGTGGACAGTTTATAGTCCAGAAGGTTATCGTTCAAGGGTTTGCCTGTCTTTTCGTCAAATAGCATCTGCTCGCCAAGGCCGAAGCCGATGGCCATGCTCATGCCGCCATGCACCTGCGCTGCGGCAAGCTGGGGATTGATGAGCTGGCCGCAGTCATGCACGTTGACCATATCCAATAGCTTTACCTTGCCCAGCGGGATATCCACTTCCACTTCCGCGAATGTGCAGCCAAAGCTGTAAGCGTTTGTCTTGCACTGGTAGGTGCTCTCCGCCGTCAGATGTTCGGAATGCACCATGCTGTAGAGAACTTCCGTCGCAAGCTCGCCCAATGTGGCAAGGACTTTGTTGTTGTTTGACTTGTGCACAATGTTGCCGTCCACAATATCCAGATCAAGGATCTGGAAGCGGTAGAGCTCATGCGCGTGCCCGAGTATCTTCTGTTTAAGCATCTCCGCCGTCTGCCGGACAGCCATGCCGCCGACATATGTCTGGCGGGACGCGTAAGCGCCGGTGCCAAACGGCGTAATATCCGTATCCTGCGTGCTCACGACATGAACATCCTTAAACGGAATGCCCAGTGTCTCCGACGTCATCTGCGCAAACGCGGTATCAGCGCCCTGGCCGATTTCGGTTTCCGCAAGCTGAATCTGAACGGAACCGTCCTGGTTTAACACCATGCGGCAGGACGATACTTCAAGGGAGATGGGCCATACAGCCGTGTTGTACCAGAAGATGGACATGCCGACACCGCGGCGTACAGGCCCCGTCTGGTTCTCATACAGCTTGCGCTTCTCTTCCCACTTGATGTATTCTTTTCCCTTTTCCATGCACTGGTTGAAGCTATCAAAATAGTTGACGTTCTTGGAGAAGGGATCGCAATACCCAACGGGCATCATATTCAGTTTCCGGAACGCCATAGGCTCCATTTTGAGGGTGCGCGCAATATCATCCGCGTGGCTTTCCACCGCGAACATGGACTGCGGAATGCCGTAACCGCGCATTGCGCCCGACGCAGGCAGGTTGGTGAATATGGTATATCCTTCCACCTTCTTGGCCTTCTCATCATTGTAAAGCTGCTTGAAGCCGCTCATCGCCTTTAAGCAGATGCCATGGCCGTGCGAAGCATACGCGCCCTGGTTGGAGAAATACTGCGCGCTGCGCGCAACGATCCTGCCGTCCGGACGGACGTAGGAGGTCAGGTGAATTTTCATCGCATGGCGCACGCGGGTAGCGAAGAACGTTTCCTCGCGCGTGAGTTCCAGTTTTACAAGCCTGCCGCCTACATGCTGGCAGAGGAACGCATTTAAAGGTTCGTACAGCACATCCTGCCTGTTGCCGAAGCCGCCGCCCAAGTAGGGCTTTATGACGCGCACGCTGCCCCAGGGCAGCCCAAGCGCCTGCCCAACCACACGACGTACGATGTGGGGAATCTGGGTGGCGGAAACTATGGTGATCCTGCCGCCCTCCATATAAGCATAGGAAATTGGGGGTTCAATGTGGCAATGCTGGACAATGGGCGTTTCATACCAGCCTTCTACCTTAATAAGCCCTTCTTCCTTTATGGCCTCTTCAAAATTACCCTCTTCCGAAACGGTGTGGCCAAGGATGTTGTTCGGATACGCTTCGTGCAGCTGCGGCGCGCCGTCCTTCATGGACTCAATCGGATCGAGCACCACAGGGTATTCCTCATACTCGACCTTGATGGCCTTTAGTGCGCGGGAAGCGGCGACTTCATCTTCCGCAACAACGGCGGCAATGTTATCTCCATACAGACGCACGCGCTTGTTTAAGAGCAACATGTCCGCAACGTCCTGGTGGTGCGGATCGGTCGACCACGGATGCCCCGCCACGGGGAACGGGCGCTCGGGCACGTCAAAGCAGGTGACGATTTTCACGACACCGGGCACCTTGAGCGCTTCACTGATGTCCATTTTCGTAACAAGGCCATTGGCGATTGTGGAATGCAGCACCTTTGCAATCAGCGCATTCTTTTCCACAAGATCGTCAGTATATTTCGCCCTGCCCGTCACTTTATCAAATGCGTCTATGCGCGGAACGCTTTTTCCTACGCTCATACGCCAACCCTCCCAAGCTAACAGTTTTTTTGGCTTGCTTACTTTTTTTATTATATCATTTCTATATGTAAAAGCCTAGCAAGTACGATATCCTATTTAATATATAACGCGCGTATATACGCTCTAACAGGTTGTCCGGCTTTTGATCAATCAGCCGGTTGTTTTACGCCTTAAAACAAGGGTATACTCAAAAAAAGATACAAGTTTATGAAAGGAGGCTGCCCATGCAAAAGACCGATCTTCGCATTGGCTGCGTGCTCATGGCCGCCGGCAATTCCCGCCGGTTTGGCAGCAACAAGCTTTCCGTCAAGCTTGATGGGCTGACATTGGCTGAATATGCGCTCAATGTCATTCCTTCCGAAATGTTTTCCAGCGTGGTCGTCGTCACACAGTACCCGGAAATTGTGGAGCAGGCGAAAAGCCGGGGGTTTTTGGTGAAAATCAATCAGGAACCGGAGCAGGGTCTTTCAAGCACCATCCGCATCGGGATGGAGGATCTTTTAGACATGGACGCCATATTGTTCCTTGTGGCGGATCAACCTATGCTGCGGCAGGAAACCATTAAAAACGTTGTACTGTTGTATCAGGAGCATCCCGACCGGATTGTGGTGGCGGGGCACAATGGCCGCCGCGGCAACCCCTGCATTTTCCCGAAAGAGTTTAACGACGAGCTCCTTGCCCTTACAGGCGATATGGGCGGCGTTGTCGTCAGTAAAGCACACGAGGACCGGGTGTTGTGCTTCAACGTGGAGGATGTGCGCGAGCTCATCGATGTAGATACGGAGCACACGCTCTCCGAGCTTATGAAAACGCCTTAACCGCATTTATGCTTTGGAGGCTCTGCCTCCAAACCACCGCTTAGGGCCGTAACGGCCCTAAGAACCCATTCCCGTGAACGCCATAAATAACGCGTTTCACCGACGAAAGGGATTCCCAAGGGATGTGAGGGGTGAAGTCCCTGCAAAAAAAGCCTTATCGACAAGCTGATCCGGGGAATCATCCCCGGCTTTTTATTTCTTCCTGCTGTATGGCGTACCGTCCATAGGAAGTTTGGTGCGGAAGATACCGTCCCGGTTGTAGTAGGCAAGCTGCACCGCGGGCGGCGTGGGAATGGAACAGATTTCGCCGATCCCCTTTGCGCCGTGGGCAAGTTTGCCGTCGCTTTTCTCAATAATCTCCGAAACCACCTCGGGCGTTTTATCCGCCTTAAAGAGACCGAGTGTACCGAACTTTGCGGTAGGCTTTCCTTGGTCAAGCGGGAAATCTTCGCTTAGCGCATACCCAAGGCTCATGACCACGCCGCCTTCAATCTGCCCTTCGATGGCGGTGGGGTTGATGGCGCGGCCGACGTCATGCGCAGCGACCACGCGGGAAACAAAGCCGCTTTCATCCAGTTCCACAAGATGCGTTGCGTACCCATAGGCGATATGGCTGACGGGGTTTTCTTTTTGTTCGCCGATTTTATCCGTAATGCCGGTATACTCACCATAGAAAGAGCGGCCCTCGAGCGCTTCGAGCGATCCTTCCTCCTCCATTGCCTCTTTGAGCGCTTTCGCGGCGCGCACTACGGCCTCGCCGGTGAATAGCGTCTGCCTAGAGGCGGTGGTATTGCCGGAATTGGGTGCAAGGGCGGTATCCGGCGCTTCGTAGCTGACGCGGTCGGGCGTAAGACCGGTCGTTTCACAGAACATCTGCACCTGGATGGTACCCATGCCCTGCCCGATGCAGGCGGCACTGGAATGCAAATGCACTTTTCCATCTTTCACTTCAATACGGCTGCGGCCCGTATCCGGAATGCCGACGCCAAGGCCGCTGTTCTTCATGGCACAGGCAATTCCCGCTTTGGGGTTCGCGTCATAATACGGGCGCACGGCATCAAGCGTTTCCACCAATGCCGTCGTTTCATCGGCAATCTGTCCGTTGGGCAGCACCTGCCCGGGGCGGATGGCATTGCGGTAGCGCATTTCAAACGGGGAAATACCCACAAGCGCGGCAAGCTGGTTGAGGTTGCACTCTGTCGCAAAGCAGCTCTGCGTCACGCCAAATCCGCGGAACGCGCCGCCCGGCGGGTTGTTGGTATACATGGCTTTTCCGACGATATCCACAACCTGGTAATTGTAAGGGCCTGCTGCATGCGTGCAGGCGCGCTGCAGCACCGGCCCGCCCAAAGAGGCGTATGCGCCGGTATCGGATATGAGCACCGCCTTCATGGCGGTTAAATTGCCGTTTTCATCGCAGGCAGTGGTAAAGTCCATTTCCATGGCGTGGCGCTTGGGGTGGACAAGTATGCTCTCCTGCCGCTTGAGTTTGACTTTGACAGGGCGCTTAGTGTAATAGGAAAGCAGCGTTGCATGGTGCTGCACGCTCATATCCTCTTTCCCGCCAAATCCGCCGCCGACCATCGCCGCACTCACGCGCACTTTTTCATGCGGAATATTGAGCATATCCGCGCACTCGTGCTGCGTCTGGTATATGCCCTGATCGGCGCTGATGATGCGGAAGCCGTCTTCTTGCGGGTAAGCAACCGCGCATTCCGGCTCCAAAAACGCGTGCTCGGTAAACGGAACGCTGTAATGGTTCGTCACTACATATTTGCTGTTTTTGATAACTTCGTCCGCGTCCCCGCGCTTTAACCGCTGTTCAAAGAGCAGGTTGCCCGTCTCATGCACAAGCGGTGCGTCCGCTTCCAGGGCGCGCTCGGGCGTGAACACCGCCTCGAGTTCTTCGTATTCCACTTCGATCAAGGCAAGCGCCGCGTCAAGCGTCTCCCTGTCCTCCGCCGCGACCAGCGCCACGGCATCGCCAAGGTAATGGGTGATACCGCCTACGGGGGTGAGGACATCCCAATCCTTTTTGATATGACCGATCTTGCTTTCGCCCGGGATATCCGCAGCGGTCAGCACTGCATGCACCTTATCGAGCGCCTTTGCGGCATCGGTGTGGATCGCAAGTACCCTTGCCCTCGGATATGCGCTGCGCTTGGCGCCGCCATACAACATGCCCTCCATATAAACGTCGTCCGCATATACGGCGGTGCCGAGTGTCTTGTCCCTTGCATCCACACGGTGCATGCTTTCCCCCGCGTGGCCGGTAAACGCACGGTCGGGTACCTGCGCGCCGGTACGGAACAGTTCGGCTGAAAGCAATATGGCGTCTTCTATCTTTTTATAGCCGGTACACCGGCAGACGTTGTTTTTTATGGCCTCTTTTACCTGCTCACGGGTAGGCATAAGCGTAGCGTCCAAGAGCCCCTTGGCGCTGATGACCATGCCGGGCGTACAGAAGCCGCACTGAACCGCGCCCGCTTCCGCAAACGCATAGCCGTATACCGCGCGTTCACGTTCGGTCAGCCCTTCTATTGTGACAACATGCTTGCCGTCCAGTTTATCCGTTTTTAATACGCAGGCTTTCTGCGCCTTTCCGTCAACGAGCACCATACAGGTCCCGCAGGCGCCCTCCGTACATCCGTCCTTGACGGAAGTCAACTTAAGCTCGTCACGCAGATAATGGATAAGGCGCTTGGGCGTATCCACCGTATATGCGACGCCGTTCACAAAAAAAGCGGACATTGGTTTTGCTCCCTCCTCGTGCAGGCTGCCATTCATATCTCTTTTATCTTGATCCAAACAAAAAACAGTGATCCGGCCTTATGGTATTATCATAAACACTCCGAAATGTAACGACACAGAGGTACTTTTGTATGTTCTGCGCTTATTATTCCACAGTTTTTCCCCTTGCGCAAGGCGTGCAGTTCTGGATGGAATTAGGAGGAATCTGGCAGGGGAGCGAAAATCCGAACATTATTTTTGTTTATAACAAAATCTATTCTTGTTTTGAAATTATCAGTTTTGGTGGCATGCGGGCAGGATTCCTGTTACAATGTTGCATATCGCCTTGCAATTTGCGCGCTAAGACGCAGGATGAAAAATGCCGGGTTTTTAGAGGTGTATGTTCGGTTTATGGCATAAATAATATTTTTTTGCGTGCAAAAAAATTTATGGAATTTTGCAAGTTCATATGATACACTGATGCAAGCGTAGCAATTCTGTTTTTTATCTTACGTTTGCGGGTATGTTACAAGATATGTTGGTTCAAAGGCAAACGGGCGATCTGCCCGTGCTGCCCTGAATAATACTTCCCGAAGGAGAAAAGAAACCAATGAAGAAACTCGTCAAGACCATGGCGCTTGCCCTCTCTCTGCTGATGGTGTTTGGTGTGCTTGCCGCGTGCGCGCCGTCTGCCCCCGCGCCTGAAGCGACCGAAGCCCCCGCCACCGCGACGGAAGCCCCCGCC
>JAEXTB010000083.1 GCA_023453725.1 Bacillota bacterium
CTCCAAGACAATAACGCCCTTTTTGGTAAACATCCACGATACGCAGCCGGTAGCGCCAAGGCTACCGCCGCTCTTATCGAATATATGGCGCATTTCCGCTGCAGTGCGGTTGCGGTTATCAGTTACAACATCGACAATCACGGCAATGCCGCCCGGGCCGTAACCTTCGTAGGTGCCTTCTTCATAATTGACGCTGCCCAGTTCACCCGACGCCTTTTTGAGCGAACGTGCAATATTATCATTTGGCATATTGTTTGCCTTGGCTTTTGCAATCACGTCGCGCAGCTTGGAGTTGTTGACAGGATCCGGGCCGCCCTCTTTGACAGCGATGGCAATCTCACGGCCAATTTTGGTAAAAATTTTACCGCGCTGCGAATCGGTTTTTTCCTTTTTATTTTTGATATTAGCCCATTTGGAGTGGCCGGACATAAGAATACCTCCATTGCATTTTCAACTTTTTATTCAACTGTTGTGCATTATACCATTTGTTACGGGGCTTGTACAGCGCACCCATCCTGCCCGAGTTCGATGTAACGAGCTTGTATGGACTTTAAATCTTCCCAGGATTCCTTTTTCTTTTCGGGGTCCCGCAACAGTGCAGCGGGATGGTAGGTGGGAATAATCCAAACGCCTTTTTTTTCTTTCCAGATGCCCCGCTCTTTTGTAATACGCACATCGCGGTCATAGATATACTTTGCTGCGGTAGCGCCAAGGCACACAATGATCTTGGGCTTGATTAATCCGGTTTGGGCCCGCAGATACGGCAGACAGGTAAGCGCTTCATCTTCAAGCGGCACCCTGTTTTGCGGCGGACGGCATTTTACAATATTCGCAATGTAAACCTTTGTCCGGTCAAGTTCAATAGATGCAAGCATCTTGTCCAGCAATTGGCCGGCTGGGCCTACAAACGGACGCCCCTGTAAATCTTCTTCTCGTCCGGGGCCTTCTCCAACAAACAATATCTCTGCATTGATATTGCCTTCCCCGAATACGGTATTCGTGCGCGTATTACAAAGCGCACAATTTTGACAGGCAGCAACCTGTGCTTTTAAAGTAGGCCAATGGAGTTGCATGGTTGTCCCTCATACAATCAAAAAGACGTATCAAACCGCACCGTGGTTGCAATGCTGAGATTTTTAGAAATCAAATACCGTGACCCGGCCGCTTTCCAAATCGTACTTTGCGCCTACCACAAAGAATTCCCCTGCGTTTAGCGGCTCCTGCAGCGCCGCGCTGTTGCGTACGCGCTGCACGCAGGACTTGATTGTTTTATACTCTTCCTCATCATCATCTCGGCGGAAGCGCTCCCAGAATCCTTCTTCTTCTTCCGGGTCTCCCTGACGCATTTCGTGGGCTATGATCAGGCAAAGCGGAATTTGCAGCTTCTCCACCGCAAACTCAATGGCGTCTATGGCCGTGCGGTCGATTTCGAGCTCCGGCATGCGCAGCACATACAGTTCGCCGATACCGATGTCAAATATGTGTTCCGGCGGCATATACGAATCAGAAGGAGATACGATGATGGCAATCGGGTGTTGCCCCTGCTCCACGAGCATGCGCCGCCGCTCGTCAAAATTCCGGCAGATGTTGCATTCGTCGTTGACAAAACGCTCATTGCCAGCCATCAGAATATCGAGTGATTTTTCCCATGACCCCATGTCAAAACCATCCTTGCTTTACATCATAAGTGTGAGTTCCGCCTACAGGTTGACGGCAGCCTCTTCATCGAGCACAAACGTAACATTCGGGTGGAGCTGCAAAATGCTCGCGGGTACTGCGGGCGTTACCGCAGAAGAGAGGATGCGCGCGGCAATGCCGGAAACTTCCCGGCCGAGTGCCAGCAGGATGATCCGTTTTGCCGACATAATGGTGCTGATTCCCATTGTAATCGATTGGGAAACCATACCCTCGGTGCCGGAAATACCCCTGCATTCATCAATTGTATTTTGGGGAAGGAGTTCCACGTGCGTAAAAGCGGAAAATTCACGCGCCGGGCCGTTAAATGCAAGATGCCCGTTCTGACCAAGATACAGCAGTACCGTATCAATACCGCCCGAGGCGATGATGTCCGCTTCAAAACTGGAACAGGCGGCCTGCAAATCCTGCGCGTTGTGGTTGGGTGCATGCGTGCGGGCAAGCTGCATATTGACCTGCTCATACAGCGCGCTTGCAAGATAGGCGCTGAGTATGCCAACATTTCCGGACCGCTTGGCCATAAACTCACTGGTCTGGAAAACTGTAATTTCGCTCCAATCCAATGTGCCAGAAGCCGTCATGGAAGCAAGCTTGCGGTACACCTGCGCCGCCATATCTGTGGCGGAGAGCCCCAGCACGCAGTTGGGCTTTTCTATCATCTGCGCGGCTATCAACGTGGCAGCCGCCGCGCTTGCAGCATCCTTATCCCGGTAAATCATGATTCCCATGTGTTTTCTTCCTCCTTCACCAAAAGACGCAGTACTACCGCGTCACAGAGCACATTTGATTATACCACGCCGGTTAAAAAGCGCAAAACATCCTGATAAACCTCGGTACGGTTAATTTCGTTGAGCATCTCGTGCCTACCTTCGGGGTAAAGCTTCATTGTAACGGTATGGCCTGTATCCTCAAGCCAATTCTTCACCTGCTTCACGCCTTTGCCGTTGTTCCCAACGGGGTCCTTCTCCCCGGAAAACAGATAGATCGGGACATCCGGCACTTTTGTTGCCCAGGATACAGAGCTGATTTCCCGGATGCCGGAAAGTAAGTCACAGAATCCCTCTGCGGTAAACACAAAGCCGCACAAAGGATCCTCTACGTACCGGTCTACCTGCTCCTTATCGCGGCTTAACCAATCAAACGCGGTACGGGAAGGCAAGAACGATTTGTTGTAGGAACCAAAGCTAAGATTGTTAAGCAGTTCGCTTGGCTTCTTTTCCCCATTGCGCTTTTTCTCACGCCTGGCAAACAGGCTTCCGAACCCTGCAGCCGGGTTTACCCCGGCAGTGCCGGAAAGAATGAGCGCCGAAATATCCTGCGGGTACCGGGCAGCATAGCTGCGCGCTAAGAATGACCCCATGCTGTGGCCAAGGAGTATATATGGTATCTCTGGCCAAAGCGCCGCTGTGTGTTCATGCAATGTCTTCATATCCGTTATCACCGCATCCCATCCGTTTTGCGGGCCGAAATATCCTTTCACGGAAAGATCGGCGCTTTTGCCATGCCCGGCATGGTCGTTTGCGGTTACGGCGTATCCATTTGAGACCAGAAACTCCGCAAAAGGCGCATACCTGCCAATATGTTCCGCCATACCATGTGCAATCTGCACGATGGCCCGCGGCAGGGCATCCGCAAACCAAAGCATGGAAAAACATTCGCCAAGGCCTGTAGCCGAAGTATACCTGAATTCCTGCGTTTGCATACCGGAATACCTCCCGCCTTTTACATAAGAGTATACCACGCGCCGTACGTTTTGGCATCAAATATTGGGTTTAAATTCCTGTCATCTACAGTCAGGGAATTTGTACAGATAAGCTACGCAAAGAGTTTCTTGCATATGATAAAGCAATAGATTATAATGCACATAAGCCTTTTCACAACCAAATCTACGGTAAATAAGAGGTTTTTATATGTCAGCGGATCTTGAGCTTTATCGCGTTTTTTGTACTGTTGCACGTTGTGGCAGCCTTTCGCATGCCGCGCGGGAACTCTATATCAGCCAGCCCGCCGTGAGCCAGGCCATGCGCCGCCTGGAAGACAGCCTTGATTGTTCTTTGTTTACACGCACCAGCCGTGGGATTACGCTCACCAGCGAAGGTCGCATGCTGTATAGCTATGCGGATAAAGCCGTGAGCCTTGTTTCCGCTGCGGAAGACAAGCTCAACCGCATGCGCACGCTGCAATCCGGCGGGTTAATGATTGGCGCAAGCGATACGCTCTGCCAATATTTCCTACTCCCCTACCTCGAGCGCTTCCATGCGGAATACCCGGAAATTCAACTTCAGGTCACCAACCGTACCACACCTGAGACGGTGGAACTTTTAAAAATCGGGAAAGTAGACATTGCGCTTGTAAACCTTCCCGTGGAAGACAGCGCCCTTTGTGTGCGCGAATGCTTGAAGGTGCATGACGTATTCGTCGCAGCGGAGCGGTTTGATCACCTGAGAGGCCAGAAGGTGCCGCTTGATATCCTTGCGCGTGAGCCCTTGGTTCTTTTAGAGCAGGCCTCAAACTCCCGCAAATACCTCGATGCGTTTGCGGCGCAGCAAGGTGTAACGCTGCATCCTGAGATTGAGCTTGGCGCACATAACCTACTGGTGCAGTTTGCGCGCATCGGCCTTGGTATCGCCTGCGTGACGAGCGAGTTTGCGGAAGAAGCGCTGGCAAGCGGCGAGCTGTTTGAAATTGAGCTCGACCCGCCCATGCCCTCCCGCGCGATCGGTTTGATTTCGCTCGATGGCGTGCCGCTTTCCGCAGCTTCATTACGGTTTATACAAATTGTAATGGAATCGGATGCCCAAGAATAATCAGGAATCAGAAAAG
>JAEXTB010000146.1 GCA_023453725.1 Bacillota bacterium
TCTCCATCCTGTATAAACGCAACGCTCAGCCGCAGCTCGTTTACTGCGGGTATTTGTATGCTACAGGAAAACGCATTGCCTGCGCCGACTGTGCCGGGCACCTCCATAGTTTCCATGCCGCTTGCAGCCGCGGAGAATACAGCGGTGATGCCTTCTACATATACTTTGGGTGTTGTGGACATTATGAGCGTCAGCAACCCCGTCTTGGGGTCATACCGCTCCACATCATACGAAAAATCCGCAACCAAACTGCTTTCCGCCTGCCAGCCTGTCAGCGTCTCGCTTTGAACAATATTTTGTGAAGCCGGCCAGCTTCTGCTTTCTACCGCTGAAACCCGGCCGGAAAGCGCCGCCATTTCATTGGTCAGTTCTGTAAGCCGCGCAGTGCTGACCCATATGCTCACAAGCAGCGCAAGAAACAGCACCCCCGCCAAAGCCAGGCTAAGCGTTTGCTGTCGGGTGACGCGCCGAATTTCCGGCTGTCCGGTAGTTTCCGGCTGCCCGGTCGTTTCCTTTGTTTGCACGGGCTCCGTCTGCTGTGCTTGCGCCTGTGCCGTGCCTGTAAGCGCATCCAATGGCACCTGAAAGAGCTTGCTCAGTTCAATGAGGTTCTCTAACGTGGGAAGGGCTGCGCCCGATTCCCATTTGGATACCGCCTGCCGGGACACGTGCAACAGCTCCGCCAGTTTTTCCTGCGAGTACCCCGCATTTTTTCGAAGCTCCAGTATTTTATCGGATAATTCCATATGCTCCTCCGTTCCGATCACCACAGGGCGCGTGGCCCATTCACTCCGTATGGTACACGAAAACGAAGCAAATCGCCACCTTATACCCGCTTTCATTTTGTCAACCGACGGTTGCGGTGCTACATATGCGCACATTCCCGTAATGTAAACAAAAGAAGCGCCCCGTATTCGGGACGCTTCTTTTTTGTTAATTGAGCTTTGGTTACTTGGCAGAAGACCGCTTCGTAACGGCTGTTACGAATGCTACCACCGCAACGCCAATCGCCATCAGCAGGATGCTGAAACCGGTGTGATCACCCGTGCTCGGCACGCCTACGCCAAGCGGGATCGGCGTCCCGGGTGCGCCGGGGCCGAGGGGGATCTGCGGGGTATCATCGCCGTCATCTACAATGCCCAGCAGCGCTTCAATTTCGATGACTTCCACTTCCAACGCCATGGAATAGTTCACCGAGACCGGCGAGACCGGCGCGAGCAGGTAGTAGCCTGCAACAGCGAACGGGGCGGGGGTGACGGTTTTGTCCGCTTCGCCATAGGTCAGCGTGACCGACTGCTCATCAGAAGAGATCACGGCGCCGTTGTAGAGGTAATTGAAGCGGACGAGGACAGTCCGTGAGTTGGGCGTAGCTGTCACGGTGAATGTTACGGTCTGGCCCTCATAGGTGTAGCTGATCTCCTCAGACGCCCGATCGGGCGTGAGCGTATAATGCTGATGTCCAGCAAAATCAGCTCCCGCGGGATGTACCGTAATAGCAGCTTCTCCTGCTTTTACCGTTACGACTTCACTCTTGGACGGAACCGTCATTCCCGGTACTACGAAGTTCGTTACTACTGTAATTTGCTTTTCGTTCTGTACCGCCGTTACGGTAAACGTTACGGTGTTTCCGTCATAGGTGTAGCTGATGTCCTCAGACGCCCTATCGGGCGTGAGGGTATAATTTTCATGGCCCGTGAAGTCAGCCGCAGCGGGATGTACCGTAATAGCAGCTTCTCCTGCTTTTACCGTAACGACTTCACTCTTGGACAGTCCCGTCATTCCCGGTACTACGAAGTTTGTTACGACCATAATCTGCCGTTCGTTCTGTACCGCCGTTACGGTAAACATTACGGTGTCTCCGTCATACGTATAGTTGATGTCCTCAGACGCCTTGTTGGGCGTAAGGGTGTAATTCTCACGGCCCGCAAAATCAGCCGCTGCGGGATGTACCGTAATAGCATCTTCTCCCGCCTTCACCGTTACGACTTCACTCTTGGACGGAACCGTCATTCCCGGTACTACGAAGTTCGTTACTACAGTAATGTTCCTGGAAAGCTTCACGCCCGTGACTGTAAATACAACATCTGCGCTAGCATAATCGATGCTGGCCGAACCAGGAGTGGAGCTAAACGAATAGTTCTCGCTCCCTGTAAACACAGGCATTACCGGCATTACCGTCTGCGCTGGATCGTTCTGGTATATGGTAAATGTCTGCTCATTGGAGGGAAGCGTTACATCCGCAATGTTGTAGATCGTCGTTACTTTGACCGTCTTATATGGGACGGGATAAATTTTTTCTGTTATTGTACGGTCTCCACCCTCCCCACATTCTGGAGGCTCATATGACACCGTCACTGACTTTATCGCATACCGGTTTTCTCCAATTTTCGTATGCGTAGAAGACACCGTCTGCGACGAGGATAACTCGGTTACCCATACTTCGAACGTTTCGGTGCCCACAATTTTAGCACCTGATCCAGACTTATCGTAGTATTTGAAAACAACTGTTACCTCTTGAGGATTACCGGGAACCCCTTTGAAGTACCAGTATCCATCATTACTCCACTTCAGATCGGACGCAGTCCATGTTTTCCCTTTTACATCTTTCAAGGTGCCAACAACAATATTATCCTTATTGTTCTTATCACCGGTATAGTAGCGGTAGTAAAGGCCAATCAGACTATTGACATAAACCTTCGTGTTATCCCCTCTGGCAATGACCTCTCTGTCTTCAATCATACCGCCGTTAATGTAGACGTCCTTCTGTCCGCCTACCGTAGCACTTGCTCCGGAGCCTTCCTGATGACCACCGGTGCTCACAGAGTCTTCTATCGTGCCGCCGCTGATGGTGACTTGCGTGCCCCCAGTGACATTGGCATTGGCGAACCCGTTAGAATAAGTGCCATCAGCTTTACCACCACCATACACGTTATCCTTTACAGTCCCACCATTGATGGCAACCTCCGTACCTCCGGTGACTATGGCTGTAGCATCACCGCCGGCGGATAGAAAGCCATCATCGCCGCTATCAGCATTGCCGCCACCGTAAACATCACCATTGACTATACCACCATTGACGGTAACGTTAGTGCCTGCGGTGACATTCGCTGTCACATCCGTGCCGTTCGAAAGGAATCCGCCATCGCCACCCTGCGCGTTGCCGCCGCCGTAGACGTCCCCGGTGGTACCGCCATTGACGGTAACATTGGTGCTGCCGTTGACATCGCCGTTTAAGCCGCCGCCGTAGACATCCCCGACTGTACCGCCTTCAATGGTAACGCTGGTGTTCCCGTTGACGTCACCATTCTTGCTGCCGCCGTAAATGTCGCGCCCGGCAACATTGGTAGTATTGCCAGCCAATCCGGCCTCCGCATCTTCTGAAGTCACGCGCGTGTCTCCGGTTGCATCATCCCGCACAACCGTAATGGCGTGACCGTTTGCATACACGGCATCCGCTTCTATGGTAACCACGGCGAGCGCCGTACTTGCGAACAGAAGCCACGCCATGACGACCGCCAGGATCGTTACCGGTCTTTTCTTCATACCATTCCCCTCCTCTTTATTTATATTTTTGGTTCGCAGCAGAAACCGCGAACGCAAACCAGAATCTTATATGTGCCAGTCCACCATGTTATGACTATATTTAATCACCGTGTGGTATCAACTCGGCCTAGAAACAGGCTTATTCATACCTCATTTTGGTCCCATTTGAGTTTGATTGGAGATCGGACACATCTTATCAGAAGGGTTTCTGTCGAAATGGACACTTTTTTAAGTTGCTGTTCGGAATAGTAAGAAAAAACCCGCCTCTAATGAGACGGGTTTTCTTATAAATAAGTTTTCAATGTTTGAAAAACATGATGATGCTCAGCCTTTTGCGAGCCAATCCGCAGGGCGGATATCCGCAAAGCCCGCTTCTTCATCCACAGTGCCCAGTATCATCAGCGGGACATAATCCTGCACGCGCTTGATGCGGGGCTCCTGGGTGGCCATAATGACGCCCGTGCCGCAAACCTGCACATTAAATTCCTGCATCATGGCGACAAGCGCCTTCGCGGTGCCGCCGCCCTTCATGAAATCATCGATAATGAGCGCCTTTTGCCCGGCGACAAGGCTCCTGCGCGGGAGGCTCATGGTCTGGACTCGCTTACTTGACGCGCTCATATAGTTGAGTGTCACCACCGAACCTTCCGAAATGCGGTTGTCGCGCCGCGCTGTCACAAGCGGCTTGCCCAAAGCTTTTGCCACCATAAGCGAGATAGGCACGCCCATAGACTCCACCGTCACCACCACATCCGGCTGGAGCCGGAAGAACTTCTTTGCGAATATTTCCCCCATGCGCGTCAATATCCTGGGATCCGAAAACAGATCCACCGTATATAAAAAGCCGCCAGTCACAATGCGTTCTTTTGCGGAGAGCTCCTTGCAAACGGAGAGCACAAACGCCATATCCGCCGCATCCTCATTAAAGGGATAAAACCGCACGCCGCCAGCGGCGCCGTTTACACTTTCCACCACGCCCAGGCCATATTTGCCCAATACCGTGCGGACGGTTGTAATATCCTCGCTCAATGTGGATTTTGCGCAGCCAAACCATTCGACAAATTCCCTTAATGTAAACAGCCTACCCGGCTCGCAGCTCAATGCCCGCGTGATCGCCGCCACGCGCTCGCTCCGTTTGAGTTTTTCCATCAGTTGCAACTTCCTTCCGGCAGTGTAAAAATACAAGACCAAGCATCGGCGCCATTGCCGACTTATTCTGTATAGTATACCGAAAATCCCGCACGTTTACAAGTTTTTATTTGCGAAATGTTCGGTAAAATAAAGGATGGCTGGTCTGTGCCTCAAAGCATAACCAGCCATCCCCATAACCTGCGCTTATCTTTGCTATTTACCCCAGTTCAATGCGCTTGTTTTCGCGGCTTTCACGGTAGAGCGTCACTTTGCGGCCGATGCACTGCACGATTTCCGCGCGCAGCGGTACTTTGAGCGCCTCCGCGGCTTCCCGCGCATCGATGGGCGCGGTTTCAAGCACCGTAATTTTAATGAGTTCCCGTGCTTCAAGTGCCAGGGAAAGCTGTTCGATAATTTCTTCCCCGATGCCGCCCTTGCCGATTTGAAATATGGGCTGGAGCGTATTCGCCATAGAGCGGAGCTGCGCCCGTTGTCTGCTGTTGAGTTCCATGTTTCCTCCTATTTCTATTCCGCCGTTCTTATTCTAATCCTCATCAGGTGCTTTTACACTTACCCGTCTATCCGGTCGACTGCCACCACATCGTCATCAAGCATCACCAGTATGAGCATGCTGCCCTTGCTGGCGCGCTGTTCGATGCGCACTTCTTCCGTGTTGACACGGGTCACTGTGCCATGGCGCTGTTTGATGGCCATATCAAACGGCTCCCGTACGTAGAATGCCGCTGCAATCCGTGTGCCGTTGCTGCCGTTCTTTTTAAAATCGAATGTCTTTAATCCCTTGCCGTTCCTGCCCTGCACTTCATAATCAAACAACAGGCTTCGTTTGGCGTATCCGCGGTCGGAGATGGTCAGAATTTCGCCTTCATCCCTGACCTGCATAACGGCAATGACGCTGTCCCCATCGTCGAGCTTGATGCACTTGACGCCCGCCGCAGCGCGGCCCATTTCGGGCACTGTATCAAGCGCAAAGCGGATGCTCATGCCGAGCTTTGTAATCAATAGCAGCGTTTCTTCCTGCCCGTATTCCACCGCAAGGACGCTGTCCCCGTCTTTTAATGTCACTGCCGCTATCCGCTTGTTGCGTGTATTGTACTGCGCTGCGGGCGTACATTTGACATATCCCTGCGCGGAAACAAAATACAGCAAACCCTCATCGTTTTCTTCGTATGCGGCAATGATCCGCTCGTTCTCTTCAAACGTCAAAAGCGCCGCGAGATTGTTGGGGCGGCTGCCCGCCTTATTCTCCGCAAGCGTCTCCACCGCCAGCAGCAGGCAAGCTCCCTTATCGGTGAACAGGCGGATGTTCTTATCCGTCCGCGTGGGGATAGTAAAGAGCGGCGTTTCATCTACGGCATTTGCATTGCTCTTTGCTAGCGTGCGTCTGGCGCGAAGTCCATCGTAGATGGTGATCACCACATCGTCCACCACTTTAAGCGCGGCGGTATCCACCTGAATTTCCGTGCTGCCCGCAATGACCTGTGTACGGCGCGGGTCCGCGTACTTTTCTTTGACCTCCATCAATTCCGACTTGATAAGCGCCATCAGCTTCTTTTCGGAAGCCAATATTGCGTTGAGCCGGTCGATGAGCGCCAGAATTTCCTTATACTCTTTTTCGATTGTCAGCAGCTCGAGGTTGGTCAGCCGTTGCAGGCGCAAATCCAATATGGCCTGGGCCTGGATTTCCGAAAGCTTGAAGCGCTCCATCAACCCTTCCCTGGCTGCCTTGACTGTCTTGCTTGCGCGGATCAGGGCGATGACTGCATCGAGGTTATCGATGGCGATCATGAGCCCCGCTAATACATGCTCCCGCTTTTGGGCGTTCTCCAGCTCATATTTTGTGCGGCGGGTGACGACTTCCTTCTGGTGGTCGATATAGTGGGTGATGATGGCCTTTAAGCCCATCTGTTGCGGTTTGCCGTTTGCAATCGCCACCATATTCACGCCGAACGTGCACTGAAGATCGGAATACTTGAACAGATATTGCAGCGTCTGCTGCGCATCCGTGTCTTTTTTTAGTTCGATGACGGCGCGCATGCCCTCGCGGTCGCTTTCATCCCGGATATCCGCCACACCCGCGAACATGACCTTTTTTTCCTGTGTGACGGCGAGTATTTTTTCAAGCATCGCCGCCTTGTTGACTTGATACGGAATTTCCGTGATGACAATCAGCGTCTTGCCGTTCTTTGTGGTTTCAAAATGCGTCTTTGCGCGCATCGTCAGCTTGCCGCGGCCCGTCGCGTACGCTTCCCGGATTTCATCGGATTGGATCAGCAAGCCGCCTGTCGGAAAGTCCGGGTATGGCAAATGTCGCATCAACCCGTCAAGCGTAATCTCCGGGTCCTCAATCTGCGCCACCACGGCGTCAATCGCCTCGCCTAAGTTATGCGGCGGGATGTTCGTGGCCAAGCCCACCGCGATGCCGGAAGCGCCGTTGACCAGAAGGTTCGGGAACCTGCCTGGCAGCAGTGTCGGTTCATGGAGCGTATCGTCAAAGTTCAGTGCGAACTCTACGGTATCTTTTTCAATATCCCGTAAAAGCTCCATGGCAAGCGGCGTCATCCTTGCTTCCGTGTAACGCATGGCCGCCGCCGAGTCGCCATCGATGGAGCCAAAGTTGCCGTGCCCGTCCACCAACGTTGCCCGCATGTTATAGGGCTGCGCCATGCGCACCATGGCGTCATATACCGAGCTGTCCCCGTGCGGATGGTATTTGCCCAGAGCGTTGCCTACGATACGCGCGGACTTTCTGTGCGGCTTGTCCGGCGTTAGGGACAACTCCAACATCGTATACAAAATACGGCGCTGTACGGGCTTCAGGCCATCCTCCACGCGCGGCAGCGCGCGCTCCAATATAACATGCTCCGCGTAGGGCAGCATGCTGTTGTGCAGCACATCGTCCATGCTGCGTTCCAATATGGTTTCCCCGCGCGGGGGCAATGTCTGTTCCGGGGGCTTTTTTGCCATAGTGTCACCTCAGTCGTAGGGTGCTGGATTACGCTACTTTTCTTTCCACGAAAGATCGGTTGTGTAGCCGTTAGGCTACACATCAATCCTTAGAGGATACCCGAATGTACCATTCGGGTGCAAGAAACAAAAGAAAGCGAATTAACCAATATAGAGTTCAGTAAAATCTTTCGTTATTCCTGAGTAGCTACCTGCTTGTCTGCGTAGCCTTTTTCCAGAAACGCGTCCTGCTTGTTGAAGTTGGCGTACTCGCTGATGTATTCCTTGCGGGATTGTATTTTATCTCCCATCAGCACCGTCACCATATGCTCCACATCCGCTGCGTCTTCAATGCCCACGCGCACAAGCGATCGGTTGTCCGGATTCATGGTGGTTTCCCACAGCTGTTCCGGGTTCATTTCACCTAAGCCCTTGTAGCGCTGCACGAGATATCCTTTTCCAAGCTCCTTGGCAGCTTGCGCAAGCTCTTTTTCGTTGTAGGCATAAATGGTTTTATCGCCCTTATGCACCTTGTAGAGCGGCGGCATGCCGATATACACATGCCCTTCCATAATCAGCGGCTTCATGTAGCGGTAGAAGAACGTCAAAAGGATTGCGCGGATGTGCGCGCCGTCCTGGTCTGCATCCGAAAGTATGATGACCTTGTCATACTTTCGCTGCGAGATATCAAAGTCCTCGCCGATGCCTGTACCGATGGCGGTGATAATGGAGCGGAACTCTTCGTTTGCAAGCACCTGATCAAAGCGCTTCTTTTCCACATTGAGGGGCTTGCCCCGAAGCGGCAATATCGCCTGAAAGCTTCTGTCCCGCCCCTGCTTGGCGGAACCGCCCGCGCTGTCCCCTTCCACAATAAAAAGCTCGTTCTTTTGAGGATTTCGCCCGGTGCAGCTAGAGAGCTTGCCCACAAGCGGCGCATTCTCCAGCTTGTTTTTTTCACGCGCCATGGTCTTGGCTTTGCGCGCGGTTTCGCGCACACGCGCGGCTTTCAAGGCCTTATCTGCGATGAGCGACGCAACCTCCGCGTTCTTAAGATCCTCAAGATACGGAATGAGCTGTTCACTTACCACATACTCCACCGCCGGGCGCGCTTCCGTATTGCCTAAGCGCGTCTTGGTCTGCCCTTCAAACTGAATGGTCTTCATCTTAAGGGAAAGTACCGCGGTCAAGCCTTCCCGAAAATCCTCACCGGAAAGGGAAGCGTCCTTGTCCTTTAATAGGCCGGTCCTGCGGCAGTGATCGTTCATCACCTTGGTCAGTGCCGCTTTAAATCCGGTCTCATGAGTACCGCCCTCGGTGGTGGGGATGTTATTAACGTAGCTGAATATGCTTTCGGCGTACCCGTCGTTGTGTTGCATGGCAACTTCTACGATAATGCCGTCTTTCTCGCCTTTAAAATACAATGGCACGGAATAAATGGAGGTCTTGTCCGCATTGAGATACTGCACGAAATCCGAAAGGCCGCCTTCAAACTTATATTCGACCTCGCGCTTACCCTTGTGCTCGTCTTTTAAGCGCATGGTGATGCCGCGGTTGAGGTAGGCAAGTTCCCTCAGGCGTCTTGATATGAGATCAAAATTCATTTCCACGGTTTCAAACACGCGGGCGTCAGGCATGAAGGTAATAACCGACCCCTGCCTGCGTGTCCTGCCTGTTTCAGTAAGCGGGGCAACCGGGTGGCCGGAAATGATTTTGCCGTTTTGCTGGATGGATTTGAACTCCTGCACGTACGCGCGACCCTGCGTATAGACTTCGGCGCGCAGCCATTCGGAAAGCGCATTTACAACGCTTGCGCCAACACCATGCAAGCCGCCGGAATACCCATAGGAATCGTTGCCGAATTTACCGCCCGCGTGCAGCTGCGTAAACACGAGCTCTACGCCGGAAACGCCGTATTTTTCGTGGATGCCCACAGGGATGCCGCGTCCGTCATCCGCAACGGTCACGGAATTGTCCGCATGCAGCGTGACGTCCACGGTGGTTGCATATCCGTTCGCCGCTTCGTCGATCGCGTTGTCCACGATCTCCCAAAGCATGTGGTGCAGCCCCCGCGCGCCGGTAGAGCCGATATACATGCCCGGGCGCATGCGTACGGCGTCCAACCCTTCCATCACCTGTATACTGGATACGTTATAGTCCATAGTTACTCCTACCCAATGAAAAAATCAGTATCGCCGGATATTACTGCTGCTCCGCAACAGCCTGTCCCGCCAATGCCGCCTTCTGTTTTTCCTTCTCTCCCCATACGCACCAGCCCGTAATGGTGACAAGCACCACAACGCCGCCGACAAGCGCCCAATAGCTCGGCTGCTCTCCCATGACAAGGAACACCCACACGGGGTTTAAGAGCGGCTCCACCACCGATATGATGGAGCACATCAGCGGCGAGCAATGCTTCACGGCCTTGCTGTAGAGGATATACGGGATGCCCAGCTGGAATACGCCAAGCACAACAATGCATACTACAGCCGTGGTGGTAACCGGCGTCTCATATACAAACGCAAGCGGAATGCCGACGACAGCCGTCATGATCTGGCCCAGAAACAGGCCGCTCATGCGCGTTTCCTCCGTAACCCCGCCGCTTAAGAAGAACATCAGCGCGAAGAATACGCCGGAAGCGAGGGCCGCAGCGTTGCCCATAAACGAGCCTGCGCCGAACTGATCCAGGAAAAACAGCCCGATACCCGCCATGGTCAGCACCAGCGCAACGACGTCCCCACGCCTGACCTTTACGTGCTGAAACACCGCCGAAAAAACCAACACATAAATGGGCGCGGTGTATTGCAGCAC
>JAEXTB010000173.1 GCA_023453725.1 Bacillota bacterium
TGCGTGATCTGCGCGAAAATGATCGTCAACGCCGGTATCTCCCGCGTCGTTTATGCGGAAGGATACCCGGACGCGTTCTCTTTGGAGATATTCGATCAGGCAAACGTCAGCCTGGAGCGTTACGAAAAGCCACAAGACTCGTTGGAGCCCGACCCTGCCTGAGCTATTGCATGTTTGCCGCCTGCAAGGCCTTCTCTATTGCCTTTTTGATGACTTTGCTGGAATTGGTGGCGCCGGACACGGCATCCACCTCCAGCGTCTGCTGCCGGATGATTTCGCCGATGACCGCTTCAGCCGGTTTCCCGCGGCCGTTTTCATGTTCAAGCAGCACAATATTCGTGACTGCCCCGCCCTCCACCGTAACGCGCACCCGCACGCGGATAAACGTTTCATCCACGGAGCCTTCGTAGACGCCATCCGGAGTTTGGGAAAAGTCGATGTTTGCGATTGTCATTTCAGCCACATGCTTTTGATATTGTTGTACGCTGTCTAGGTAAAGCAACACGCCAGCAAGGAGTATAATCAGTACGATTCCGCCCGCGACAAGCGGCCATTTTTTCTTTGCTTTCATATTCAAATCCTTTTCTATATAACTACAACATACATACGTAAAAGCGCACCGCTTACGGCGCGCTTCGGTTTCTGTTGTAAATTATACTTCGGGAATATCTCCAACGCCTTCAAGCACATACTTGGGGCGGTACGGGAACTTCACAAGCATATCACGCGAGGTGACGCCGGAAAGCACGAGCACCGTATCAATTTCCGCCTCCACGCCCGCCATAATATCCGTATCCATTCTGTCGCCCACAATGGCCGTATCGCCAGGCTGGGACTGCAGCTTCTTTAAGGCATGCCGCATCATCAGCGGGTTGGGCTTGCCCACAAAATACGCGTTGACGCCGGTGGCAAGCTCAATGGGCGAAATCAGCGCGCGGCAGGCGGGCGCCATACCCTGCTCCGTAGGCCCGGTAAGGTCGGAATTGCACCCAATGAGGCGCGCGCCCTTGTTGACGAGATAGGTAGCGCGCTCCAGCATCTCATAGTTAAGGCTGTAGCTTTCGCCCACCACCACATAATCCGGGTTGACGCTGTTCATGGTGATGCCGACATTGTAAAGCGCATTCGTAAGCCCCGGCTGGCCCAGCACATAGGCGCTGCAATCGGGATACTGGCTGGCTAAAAAGCTTGCAGTTGCAAGTGCGCTGGTGTAAAAACAATCCGCGTCCACCTCTATACCCAGCCGCGCCAGCTTCTGCTGCAATTCGCGCGGGGTATAGCCGCTGTTGTTGGTTAGAAACAAAAATTGCTTGTTTTTTTCCTTGAGCCATTCCACAAACTTGGGTACGCCGGGGAGCAGCCTGTCCCCATGGTAGAGAACGGCGTCCATATCACAGATAAAGGCCTTCTTGTTTCGTAAGATTTCCATGTAATACCCCTTGTATTTCCCTTTTATTCTTCGTCTCCAGTATACCGCAACATGGAGGCGCGGGCAAACAGTTTCGGTTTCGACCGCGCTGCCAATCATACATTACGCAAAAACCCTGTTTCAAACCGGAAATATGGAATTATACTATAAGCAACGAACCAATGCTGAAGGGAGTTTTGATTTATGGCATTGTACCAGACCACCGCGAATTCAGTGAACGGGCGCAATGGCGTTGTTACCGTTGAAAACAGCAAGCTGACGTTTGAACTTGCTTCTCCTATCGCCATGGGCGGGAAGACCGATGACGCGGTCAACCCGGAACAGCTTTTTGCAGCAGGGTATGCCGCGTGCTTTGGCGGCGCTTTACACCATGTCATCCGTGCGCGCAAACTCCGTGTGCCCCTTCCCGAGGTACAGCTCACGGTAGGGCTTGATAACGTAGACGGCGGATATGTCCTTTCCGCTGAAATTACCGGCCGCTTCAAGGAACTCGATCAGGCCACCGCGGACGATATCATGCGGGAAGCGCACACCGTCTGCCCATATTCCAAAGCGACAATGGGCAACATTCCCGTAACGCTCAAGGCCATTCTTTTATAAACAACATCCGCATTCGGATGTTTCCATATTAAGGCAGCATATGCTGCCTTTTTTGCGCTGCCGCTGACATTGACACAGCAGTTCCCGCTGTGCTACCATAGGGACAAGTTTTATAGGGTTCCGCGGGGCAACCCGGCCTGGTCCGAGATAAAACGCACAGGGAACTGTGTTCACGGAAGGATAAAAGCCTGGGAGATTTTCTCCCGGGCTTTTTATTTTGCTAAAAAAGAAAGGTTGGGCTGTAAAATGAAATGGTTGTACTTAGTCATCGCGGGGATTTTTGAAACATGCTGGGCTGTGAGCCTCAAGCATACGGAGGGGTTCAGTAAACTCTGGCCCAGCGTCATCACGGTTGCCGGCATGGCCGCAAGCTTTTACTTCCTCTCGCTGGCATTAAAAGAACTGCCGTTGGGTACTGCGTACGCAATATGGACCGGCATCGGCACCGTAGGCACGTTGATCCTGGGAGCGGTCCTGTTCCGGGAATCGATTACGCTTCCCCAAATACTCTGTGTGGCGCTCATCGCCGCAGGTATTATTGGGCTCAAATTATCCGCACACTGAAAAGAAGCTGGGTTCCGCCATGCGGAGCCAGCTTCTTATGAAACCGTTATAGAGGCATCGTCAGCTTGAAATGGGTCTGCTGCATCCCTTGTTTCCGATAAAACGCATGCGCGCGCTCCCTGACGCGGTTGCTGGCCACCTCAAGGCGTATGCGGCCGTTTTCCATTGCCAACTGCACTGCGGCTTCAAAACGCCGCGCCCCGATTCCATGGGAGCGGACATCCGAACGGACAACGAGTTCCATGATCTCCGCTGTTTTTCCGCAGCGGCAGAGCTGCTCTTCCATGCGAAGATGCAAAAAACCGATGACATCGCCTTCTTCCTCCGCCACTAGGCAAGGAGCCGAGGGGTTGTTGAGCGTATCTGCGTAGATGCGGCGGAACGCTGTTTCATCGAGCGCTGCCGCTTCCATATCGCACATCAGCCCGTAAGCGGCTTCTACATCCTCCACGCGGGCAAGCCGGATTTCCATAGGCATCTCCCTGCATGATGTTTTATCGGGCAAGCTCCTGTAAGCATTCCTCCGTAGATACCACGCGTGCAAACGACCCGTCTAATCCGGCCATGTAGGCGGCGTGGACGGCCTGCGCGGGTATGATTTCCCCTTGCCAGGTAAGCGCTTTTGTGGCGCATGCATCGTGCAGCAGTGTGACGCGAAGCCCGTGGTCCCTGGCCGCACGCACGCTCGTATCGATGCACATATGGCTCATCATGCCGCAGACAACAAGTTCCCGTATCCCGTTTTCCTGTAAGGCCTGCAACAGTCCGGTTTCAAAAAATGAATTGGGCGCATGCTTGACAAATACGGGTTCACTCCCTAGAGGCAGGACGTCTTTATAAATCTCCACCCCCGCCGTATTGGGCGAAAAGAACTTAGCCTCGCTGCCCGTGCTCACATGTTGGATGTGGCAGACAGGCCAGCCGTTTTGGCGAAAATGGGCAAGCATGCGCGCAGCGTTTTGCGCTGCCTGTTCCGCTTTATTTAGCTCGTTTCTTCCGCCGGGAAAGTAGTCATTCTGAATATCGATCAATACCAGCGCCCGTTCCATAAGCCCTCCAAAAATAAGCGTTCGCTTTATTCCACGCGGTACCCGCGCGGATCAATGTTGAGCAATTTGGCCTTCCAGCCGCCGCCAAGCGCCTTTAGTTCCGGCCTGACCGCCTCAAGAAACCCTTCGCCGCTTTTTAAGAAGGAAATCATCGTCGGGCCCGCGCCGGAAAGGCAGGTGACCATTGCCCCCGCATCCTGCGCGATACGTACAATTTCCTCATAGCCCGGCACAAGCGGCATGCGATAAGGCTGGTGCAGTACATCCCGCATGGCGTATTGTAAAAGATCGATTTGCCCGCTTGCGATGGCTGCTGTTAAAAGAGACGCATGGGAAAGATTGAACACCGCATCCTTAAGCGCTACCGTTGCGGGCAGCGCCGCACGCGCCTTGCGGGTAGAAAGAGAAAACGGCGGGATGAATACGGCGCAAAGTAAATTCTGCGGCGGCGCAAACCGCACGTAGCGTACCTGCTGATCATCCATACAGCCTACGGTAAACCCGCCTAAGAGCGCGGGGAGAATATTATCCGGGTGCCCTTCCTGTGCCGTGCACAGATCGATCATGTCCTGCATGGAAAGCGTATTGCCCAGATATTCGTTTGCCATGACAACACCCGCAACCACGCAGGCAGCCGAACTGCCCATGCCGCGCATGGCGGGGATGCCGTTCTTTTGCGAAAAATGCACGCCGGGAACCGTCTTATGATAACGGCACACTGTATCCGCAAATACGCGGTAAATCAGGTTGCGTTCGTCTGCAGGAATTCTGCCAAGGTCAGTATTCTGCAGGTCGATCTGTAAGCCGCTTTCCTGAAACGCAAAGGAAACGGAGTTGTAGCAGCCCAGCGCCAACCCAAGGCAATCAAACCCTGGGCCAAGATTGGCGCTGGTAGCGGGAATGGTGATGGTACGCATAGGACTCCTTTATACGTTTAAAAACTTATCACAATAATCCGCATTCTATTTTTTCCTTAAAAGCGGATTAGCAGATACTATTTTGCTTGGTCCGAACATCCGTAGAGTTTCGATACTTCAGGCCATGTCAAAGCCTTTGACCTTTTAGCCGCGGACAACGATTGCCGCGCTTTCATATAAGAATAATATAAAAACGGGGCTGTGTACAGACGCAACACGCGCCTGCACACAGCCCCATCGCTGAAACAGGATTATTCTTCTTCTTCCTCTTCCTTCTTGGCCTGCTCGATGATCTTCTGCGCGATGTTGCCAGGCACATCCTCATAGCGCACGAATTCCATCTTGAAGGAACCTCTCGCCTGCGTCATGGCGCGAAGGTCGGTTGCATATTTGAACACTTCCGAGAGGGGAACTTCCGCAACAACTTCCTGTCCGCCGCCCTCTGCAGGGTTCATGCCGATCACGCGGCCGCGGCGGCGGTTCATATCGCCGATAACGTCGCCCATGTATTCATCCGGCACCAGTACGTCAACACGGTAGACCGGTTCGATGAGCGCAGGGCTGGCCTTTGCGCAAGCGGCTTTGTAGGCAAGGCGCGCCGCGGATTTGAACGCGACTTCCTTGGAGTCTACAGGGTGGTATTTGCCGTCAAAAAGCGTAGCCTTGACGCCTACCATGGGGTAGCCCGCAAGCACGCCGCGCTGGAGCGCTTCACGCGTACCCTTTTCTACCGCAGGCACATATTCCCTCGGTACAACGCCGCCGACGATGGCGTTTACAAATTCGAAATCGCCATTGGGCAGGGGCTCAAAGCGCATCTGCACGACGCCGAACTGGCCGGAACCGCCCGTCTGCTTCTTATGCTTGCCTTCGGCTTCTGCGGTGCCGCGGATGGTTTCACGGTAAGGCACCTTCGGATCCACAAGCTGCGCTTCCACGTTGAACTTGTTTTTCAGCTTGCCGCAGATCACGTCAAGGTGCATTTCACCCAAGCCGGAAATGAGGACGTCGCCGGTTTCCGCGTTCTTTTCAAGAGACATGGTCGGATCTTCTTCCTTCAAACGGTTGAGACCGGCAATGATCTTATCTTCTTCACCCTGCTTCTTTGCGGTGACCGCAAGGCTGATGCAGGGATGCGGGAACTCGATCTGTTCAAAGAGCACGGGGGCAGCCGCGTCGCAAAGCGTATCACCGGTATTGGTGAACTGCAGCTTTGCCATGGCGCCGATATCGCCAGCCGTCAACTTGTCTACGTTGATGAGCTTCTTGCCGCGCATAATGTAGACAGCGCCGGGCTTTTCCGCCTTTTCCGCATTGGAGTTGTACGCGGAAACATCTGCGGAAAGCGAACCGGAATATATCTTGAGAATGGAGATTTTGCCAACGAAGGGGTCAGCAACGGTCTTGATGACCTGAGCCGCGAACTTGCCGTCCTGCCTGACTTCCACATCCGCGTTCGTTTTTGCGTTCTTGGCCTTGCGGGCCTTCAACTGATCGGCGGTGGGCATGTAGTGGATGAGGTTATCAATCAGCGTCCTGACGCCGATGTTGGGCTGGGCGGCAGCGCAGCACACGGGGGTGACAACGCCTTCTTTCACGCCCGCGCAGAGGCCGGAAACGACTTCTTCCTGCGTGAGCTCTTCGCCTTCAAAGTATTTTTCCATCAGCGTTTCGTCGCCTTCAGCCGCAGCTTCAATCAGCGCTTCACGGATGGATTCGGCTTCGCTCTTGAGCGCAGCGGGGATTTCCACTTCTTTTTCACCCTTCGCCTCAAAGAGCTTGGCCTTCATGGTGACGATATCAACATACCCCTTGAACGCGCCGCCTTCCACGATGGGAAGCTGGATGGCAACCGCACTGGGACCGAACTTTTCACGGATGGCGGTATATACTTTACCAAAGTTGGCGTTTTCACGATCCATCTGGTTGATGACAATCATGCGCGCCTTATTGGCCTTTTTGCACATATCAAACGCTTTTTCAGCGCCAACAACAGGGCCGGAGACCGCGCCCACTACGATCAAAGCGGAATCCGCCAACGTCATGCCCTCGACAACTTCCCCGTAGAAATCAAAAAATCCCGGCGCGTCGATCACGTTGACCTTGGTGCCATTCCATTCAAAGGGAGCAAGCGCTGCGCCAATGGAAATGGTGCGGCGGGTTTCTTCCGGGTCATAGTCCGTGGTGGTGGTTCCATCCTCCACACGGCCCATACGGTCAAGCAGCCCGGCATTAAAAAGCATGGCCTCGGTCAGCGTGGTCTTTCCCTCGCCGCCATGCCCGAAAACGCCAATGTTGCGGATCTTGTTCGCAGTGTACTCTTTCATGCGTGCAGTTCCCCCTGTTAAATTAGGTTGTGTTGCTGTTTTTTGAAAGCGCCTGCCGCAGGTCTTGTCACAAAGCTATTATGAGGTATGTCTTTATGAAAGGCTTATCCTTGAGGCTGAACGCCCAATTTCTATCTTATTGTATCAGCCAAGTTCCTCTTTGTAAACCGTTTTTGCCTTGATGCAGCGGGCGGCACAGGCGAATTTGAGCATAGTGAAATACCGTTTGCATCACCCGATAGGGTATGCGATAATGGACAAGACCATTCACGTTTTCTAAGGAGGTACGAGCGCATGTTCAAAAAGCGCGATCCGGAACCCCATCAGCCGCGCCTGCAGGGTGAGGATTTTGACATTTTCCCCAATCTGGACGATGATGATTTTCGCCGCAGACCTGCGGAAAATGCCAATGCCGTTCCCGCCCCCGAACCGGAAGAGCCGGAGACTCCGCCCGAACCCACCGAGCTTGAAAAAAAGATCGCCGCCATACCGGACGATAAATGGAAGAAGTATCAGATCATTGCGGGTATCGTGCTCGGGGTGTTGAGCACGACTTCCCTTATGGTGCTGGGCAGGATGGAATCGGTGAGTTCCTTTAGCCTTATCCTCGCAGCCGTAATCGCACTTTTCGTACCCAACATCATAGAAAAAAAGGGCGGACGCAAAATCCCCGTGCTGCGCGTCGCACTCATTATCTCCGTAGTCATTTCGATGGGTCTTTACGCGTTCTACGGGTTTGTTTTAAACCCCGGCTACTTTGCACCAACCGCAACGCCGGTGCCAACCGCAACCCCCGCGCCCGAGGCTTCCGCCACTGTTGCGCCGTAACCATATAAAGTTTAATCGCGCCGAATATTCGGCGCGATTTTTTATGCGAAAACGGAGCAGAAAATTCTGCTCCGTTTATTTGTTCATATTTATTTGTGTGCTGCCTTAATCATCCCACTGGCTGCGGTATTTTTCCATGATGCCGCGAAGCAGCGTTGCCTGCGCGGGCGGCGTATAGGTAATAGCGTTTGCACCCGCTTCCAATGTAAGCGCAATGCTGTCCACCGTCACACCCCCTGTAGCGATGATGGGCACATACGGATAATCCTTTCTGATCTGCTGGACAATGGCGGCCGTATTTGGTCCGCCGGAAACGTTGAAAATATCCGTTCCCGCCTCCAGCCTTCCCCGGATATCCGTATGCTCTGATACCACCGTAACCACAACCGGAATATCGATGATGCGCTTTAAGCCTTCTATTGTTTCATTGGGCGTAGGCGCGTTGACCACAACGCCCATCGCACCTTGAAACTCAGCGTCCTGCGCGATATTGAGCGTACGCTTGCCGCCCGTAATGCCGCCGCCGACGCCGCAGAATACCGGAACATCCGCCACGGTCATAATCGCGTGGGTAATGGCAGGCTGAGGCGTAAAGGGATATACTGCGATAATTGCGTTTGCATTGATATTTTTAATAATTGCGACGTCTGTGGTAAACGCCAGGGATTTGATCAGCTTGCCGAATATGCTGATTCCCGTCGCCTGCTTGATGATCTCCGGTACCTTGATCATATGGCTGCGCAATGTGCCATCGAGCTCGGGTACATAACGATGATCTTCCATATGGAACTCCTCCTTCCCTGTATGGTATCTCCAAAAACGCCGGCAGACCAGCAGGGTGTTTCTGCGGCCTGTTTATCTGCAAGCTGCACATACAACGATGCATGAAAAAAAACAATCCGACGGTTGGCAATTTAATAATTCTTGCCCGGGTTTCCATTTTCCTGCCCGCAATTGCGGCTTTTTTGTGAAAACCGCGCCTTATCAATAGTATGCAATACTCTTTACGTTTTCACAAGCAGTGTTGTTCGACACGTTTCGCTGTGTTGAATATAAACCAAAAATGCCCGCGCAAAAACGCGCGGGCATAAAACGAAGTCAGGTGTTCAATGCGTATACATCTGCTTATACGGGTTAGCGGTGTCGGCGGTGAGCACAAAGAAGTCATGTGCGAGAATTTCGCTAAGGTCAAGTCCGAATATCTCGCAATATTCCTTCAACTGTTCGGCAATATGCGCTTTGTCCACATCATCCGCAACGCGCGCCGTCACCTGCCTGGGAAGATCGCGTGGGAGCTCTTTGGTACGCAGATAGATCGCTCCGCCATGGATACCCGTGCCGCAGAAGTAACCAACGGGAGACTTCCCTTGCGCATTCAGGCCCAGCACATAGATTTCCCCGCCCGCCTGATATTCCCCAAGGAAGCTGCCCGCGCGCCCGCCGACTACGATCAGCGGCCGTTTTTCCGCATAGGCTTTCATATGTACGCCGCAGCGGTAGCCCGTGTTGCCGCGCACATAGATCTTGCCGCCGCGCATGGAATAGCCGGTGGCGTCCCCCGCGGAGCCGTGCACGATGATGCGCCCATCGTTCATGGTATCTCCGGTTGCGTCTTGCGCGTTCTGATCCAGTTCTACCGTAGCGCCGTCCATATAAGCGCCAAGCGCGTTGCCGGGGATGCCCTGCACTTTAATATACTTGCTCTTGAGGCCGTTTGCTAAGTACCTCTGCCCCATGCACGAGGTCACAAGTATCTCCTGCTCCTCCGCCTCGTGCAGTTTTTCATTTAGCTCGCGAAAGCCCAACCCCTTCGCGTCGATTTTCATCATTGTACACCTCCAAGCTGTTTGAGACGGTCGGCCTTGGAAAACGCCATGAGCTGCGGCTTTTCACAGATCAGTTCAAAGTCGATAGATGACAACGGCGTCCGGTTGCGAATAAGTGCGGTGTAGATGCCGGTACGTTCCACATTGCCGATGACGATAAAGCCCTTCAACAGGTCGTTTTCATAGAACAGGCGCTTGTAATCGCCGCCGGTGCTGTACCTGATATCCTGCCCGGTATAGCTGCCCGCCGTCGTCATATGCAGCCCCCATAGCGAGGTCGCGTTGAGCGGGATGGCCTTCTCAAACAACAGCTTGCCGCCCGCCATCTGGTTGCCGGCAGCCTCGCCCTGCATGTATGCGTTGGGCAGAAGCGCTAAAATTCGGCTGGTGTCGTTTGAAATGTCGTAACTTTCCGCGCAATCGCCCGCCGCATAGATATCCGGCAGGGTGGTCTTTCCTGAGGTGTCCGTCACAATGCCCCGGTTGACTTCTCCTCCCGCGGCCTTTACGAGCTCCACTTCCGGGCGTACGCCCGCGGCGACCACCAGTGTCATAAACGGGATGCGCCTGCCGTCCGTAAGCAGCATCTCCTTGCCTTCAAACGTCTCGATGCTCACGCCCAGGTGCAGCGTTACCCCCTGTGCTTCAATATGCGCTTTGACCACTTCCGCGCCGCCTGCGTCAAGCACGCTCGGCAGCACCTGCTGCGCCATATCCACGATTGTGATATGCCTGACCTTGTGGCTGATGCCCTCCGCGCATTTGAGGCCAATGAGCCCCGCGCCGATGATGAGTACTTCACTCTCTTCATTCACTTCTTCATCGAGCTTGACCGCATCGTCCAGCGTCATGAACGTATGGTAGCCGCCCACGGTGCCAAGTCCTTTGATGGGGGGAACAAACGCGCGTGAACCGGTAGCAACAAGCAGTTTATCGTAAGAAAGCACGCTACCATCGTCAACAGAGACGGTATGCGCGGCGGGGTCAATTGACACTGCCGCTTTTCCCGCAAGCAATGTGCAATCGTTCTTTTTATAAAACTCTTGGGGGCGATACACCATGCGTTCCCGGTCTGTCTTACCCAGCAGCAGGTAGGAAATGAGCGGGCGGGAATACACATGGTAGGGTTCTTTCCCTACAACCGTGATTTCGCCGGTCTTATCCACGCGGCGGATGCCTTCGATACAGCCGATTGCGGCGATGGAATTGCCTATGATGACATACTTCATATGCTTACCTCTCCTCAAACACGATTGCCTTGTTGGGGCAGCCGGACACGCAGGCGGGCTCTCCAAACGAATTCTTTGTACACAGCTCGCACTTCTGCATGGGACCGTCCGCCGAGGGCATGATCGCGCCATATGGACAGGACAGCACGCAGGTGTAACAGGCCATGCATTTGTCGGCGTTGATAGCGATGAGGCCATCCTCCATGGTCAGCGCGCCGGAAATACATCCTTTTACGCACAGCGGCTCCGTGCAGTGCCTGCATGCAACGGCAAAGAAGATATCCCCGCTTTCTTCTATTTTAATGCGTGGGTTGATGCGCACGTCCTTGAGGGCTTTTGCCATATCCTTTTCGCCGGAGTTGGCGAACGCGCAGTTGTATTCACAAAGGTGGCATCCAAGGCACCACTGCTCGTTGACAAATATACGCTTCATGTTTTTGCCTCCTCCTTATTCGCCCGCGTGCTGGATGCCGAGTATCTCGAGTTCCTTTTCCGTAAGACCCACACCGCGCAGCATCAGCCGGTTGCCGCGCATGGCCTCGATGGAGTTGATGCCCATGCCGCCCATCATCTCTTTGACCTCATGCGTATAGGCGGTCACAAGGTTTATAAGTCGCTCCGCGCCGATTTCCGGATTCAAACGTTTGACAAGATCCGGCCTCTGGGTGGCGATGCCCCAGTTGCATTTGCCAAGGTGGCAGGTGCGGCACAGGTGGCAGCCCAAAGCTAAAAGCGGGGCTGTCGCCATATATACGGCATCTGCGCCCAAACAGATAGCCTTTACGATATCCGCGCTGTTACGGATGCTGCCGCCGACGACGATGGAAACGTCTGAACGGATGCCTTCTTCCCTGAGTCGCTGGTCAACGCTTGCAAGCGCAAGCTCAATGGGGATACCGACGTTATCGCGGATGCGGGTGGGCGCGGCACCCGTGCCGCCACGGAAGCCATCGATGGCGATAATATCCGCTCCGCTTCGGGCGATGCCGCTTGCAATGGCGGAAACATTGTGTACTGCCGCGATTTTTACAATCACGGGCCGCTCGTAATGCGTGGCTTCCTTGATAGAGTACACAAGCTGCCGCAGATCCTCAATGGAGTAGATATCATGGTGCGGCGCGGGAGAGATGGCATCCGTACCCTTGGGGATCATGCGGGTTTTTGCGACGTCGCCCACGATTTTGGAACTGGGCAAATGCCCGCCGATACCCGGCTTTGCGCCCTGGCCCATTTTGATTTCAATGGCAGCGCCCGCCTTTAAATAATCCGGGTGTACGCCGAAACGGCCGGACGCCACCTGTACGATGGTGTGGGGGCCATACTTGTAGAAATCCTCATGCAGGCCGCCTTCTCCGGTGTTGTAGTAGATACCCAAACGCTCCGCCGCTTTTGCAAGGCTGTGGTGCGCGTTGTAGGAAATGGAACCAAAGCTCATGGCGGAGAACATGATGGGGGTTGCAAGCGAGAGCTGCGGCTCCATTTTTGTAATCATCTTCCCGTTTGCATCGCGCTTGATGCCTGTGGGCTTTTTGCCTAAGAACGTACGCGTTTCCATGGGCTCGCGAAGGGGGTCGATGGACGGGTTTGTCACCTGGGATGCGTTGATGAGTATCTTATCCCAGTAAACGGGGTAATTCTTCGGTGTACCCATAGAAGAAAGCAGCACGCCGCCGGAACCTGCCTGCTTGTAAATATCCGTAATGGCCTCACTTGACCAGTTGGAGTTTTCTTTAAACACATGGTCCGTCTTTACTATTTTGAGCGCGCGCGTGGGACAAAGCGATACACAGCGGTGGCAGTCCACACACTTGCTGTCGTCTGCCGTCATAACGCCCGCGGCTTCATCATATTGATGCACCTCGTTCGCGCACTGCCGCTCGCACACCCGGCAGGTGATGCAGCGGGTGAAATTGCGCACCACTTCATATTCTGGATATTGAAAATTGATAGGCATGTTAAACCCTTCCTTCCATTAGACGACTTTCGCCATCGCCTCGGGGTTAAGCCGGACAATGACAGGCTCGCCGCCGCGCGGCGCCCAAAGCTCTTCTACATCCGGTTCTATGACACGGATGCCGCATTCCTCGCTGGCGAGGTATACGCGTTCTCCTTTTTTCGCCGCCACCAGGGAACGAAGTTTGAGCCTGTCGTTTAGAGCCATCAGC
>JAEXTB010000196.1 GCA_023453725.1 Bacillota bacterium
CTTAGGGCTGTAACAGCCCTAAGAACCCGTTTTGCAAACGCCCTGAAAAGGGCGTTTGCGCCAAGGGATACCAAAGGGACGTGCCCCTTTGGTGGGTGATCGAGGGCTTTGCACTCGAAGCGATAAAGTTTATCAAATCAATCTTTAGGAGGAAATCCATGCGCAAACCCATTATCGCAGGCAACTGGAAAATGAACATGACGCCCGATGAGGCGAAGGCACTTGTCACCGAGCTCATTCCTCTGGTGAAGGATGCAAAGGCGGAGGTCGTTGTATGCCCGCCGTATATCGATCTTGCCGTGGTGCAGCCGCTCATCGCTGGCACCAACATCAAGCTTGGCTCACAGAGCATCCACTGGGCGGCAAAAGGCGCGTTCACTGGCGAAATCAGCGCGGATATGCTCAAAGCTTTTGACGTTTCCTACGCCATCATCGGCCACAGCGAGCGCAGGCAGTACTTCGGCGAAACCGATGAAAGCGTAAACGCGCGCGCAAAAGCGGCGATCGCCGCGGGCATCACGCCCATCATCTGCGTGGGAGAGTCGCTTGACCAGCGCGAGGCGGGCGAGACCGATGCGTTTGTTTCCGGCCAGACCGTTGCGGCATTGAAGGATATCTCCGCTGCGGATGTGGAAAAGCTCGTCATTGCCTATGAACCTATCTGGGCGATCGGCACAGGCAAGACGGCCACCAACGAACAGGCGAACGAAACCGTTGGCGTGGTTCGCGCAGCGGTCGCAAGCGTATATGGCAAGGAGACCGCCGAAAAGGTACGCATCCAGTACGGCGGCAGCATGAACCCCAAGAACGCTTCCGAACTGATGGCCATGCCCGAGATCGACGGCGGCCTCATCGGCGGCGCAAGCCTGAAGGCCGAGGATTTCTCCAAGGTCGTCAACTATTGAGGTGCACATGAAGGCAGTCACCGCTTTAATCATACTCGATGGCTTCGGTTGCCGGAAGGAAACGGAAGGCAACGCCATTTTAGCCGACGGCGTCAAGAATGTGATGTCGTTGTGGGACGCATACCCCCACACCCGCATCGGCGCAAGCGGCATGGATGTAGGTCTGCCCGAAGGGCAGATGGGCAACTCCGAGGTCGGGCACCTCAACATCGGCGCTGGCCGCATTGTCTACCAGGAGTTCACGCGCATCAGCAAATCCATTACCGACGGCGATTTCTTTGAGAACGCCGCGTTTTACGGCGCAATTGAAAACTGCCGCAAACACAATTCGGCGCTGCACCTGATGGGGCTTTGCTCGGACGGCGGCGTACACAGCCATTTAACGCATCTGTATGCGTTGGTGAAGCTTGCGCGCGATAAGGGACTGAATAAAGTATTTATTCATTGCTTTATGGATGGGCGTGATGTTCCCCCCGACAGCGGCAAATGCTTTATTGAACAGCTGGAGCAGGAGCTTAAAGATATCGGGTGCGGTAAAATCGCAACCGTGATGGGCCGCTATTACTCCATGGATCGCGACAACCGCTATGAGCGCGTACAAAAGGCCTATGACGCCATGGTGTACGGTACCGGCGTCGCGGTGGGAAGCGCGGTTACAGCAATGGAGCGTTCCTATGAGGCTGGCGTGATGGATGAGTTTGTCATCCCCGCCGTCGTTACGGAAAATGGGCTGCCGGTTGCGACAATCTCCGCAAACGACAGCGTGATATTCTACAACTTCCGTCCTGACCGTGCCCGTGAAATCACCCGTGCGCTCATTATGCCGGAGTTTGACGGGTTTGCACGCACGTTCTTCCCGCTCTATTATGTGACAATGACCCAGTATGATAAAACGTTCGGGCCATATGTCAATGTAGCGTACCAGCCGGTACCGCTGACGAACACGCTGGGCGAATACCTTGCAAAGCTGAATAAGACCCAGCTGCGTATTGCGGAGACAGAAAAGTACGCGCATGTGACGTTCTTCTTTAACGGCGGCGTAGAGCAGCCTTATACTGGGGAAGACCGGGCGCTTATCCCTTCCCCAAAGGTGGCGACCTACGACTTACAGCCCGAAATGAGCGCGTATGAGGTTGCCGAGGAGGCGGTCAGGCGCGTCAAGAGCGGCGCATATGATCTTATGATCCTCAACTTTGCCAACCCCGATATGGTGGGCCATACCGGTATCATGGAGGCGGCTATGGCCGCCGTGCATGCGGTGGACACCTGTTTGAAGCAGGTGGTGGACGCCATACTTGAAGTAGGCGGGCGCTGCATCATCACAGCCGACCATGGCAATGCGGAAATGATGGTAGACCCCGAAACGGGCGGCCCGTTCACCGCGCATACCACCAGCCTTGTTCCCTGTATATTGGTGGACCCGGAACGCAGGAACGCAAAACTGCGCGACGGCGGCAGGCTCTCTGACCTTTCCCCGACCCTGTTGACGCTCCTTGGGTTACCCATACCCGAGGATATGACGGGGAAATCGCTGATCGAAGCGTAAAACAAACGCCGTGCAGTTCCGTTATTGACGGAACTGCACGGTATATGTATGCTAAAAACAAGTTTTGCTTGCGCTGGCTTGTCCGGCATGGTAGAATGGATTTTGCAGTCATGGATGGAGGTATGTGTTGATGGATATCCCGCGTTTGATCATTACCATCATTTTGCTTATAGTTTCTGTGGTGCTTATTG
>JAEXTB010000218.1 GCA_023453725.1 Bacillota bacterium
GCGGGAAAAGACGCGGAGGCGGCGCTTCGGGTGGATTGGACGGCGTTTACCAAAAGCGTGCAGGAATTGATGGAGGATGCGGCGCATGAATGAATTTTTAGAAATGCTTGCAAAAGCGCTTGGGCGCATGAGCGCAGAACAGAAGCAGGATATCCTTTCGGACTACCGCGAGCATTTTGAGGCAGGCCGGCTGGCCGGAAAATCCGACGCGGAGATTGCTTTGGCGCTTGGCGACCCCAAGCAGCTTGGGCACATGTTTACGGCCGACCGCGCGGTAGAACGTGCCCAACGCGCCAACGGCATCAAAAGCGTATTGCACATGCTTGGGGCAATCGCACGCTATCAGCTTTTGGGCGGACTCATGATGGGCTGCCTCTACCTTACTGCGTTGTGCGTGCTGATCCCGCTCTTTGCAGCGGCGCTTTCGCTGATCGGCATAGGCGCAGCGGCGCTGGTATACGGGTTCATCGTACTCGGAAGAGGAGCTGGCCTTTACGCGTTGCTTGGCGTATTCCTGACTCTGCTGTTTGTAAGCGGCGGACTTCTAGGTCTACGCGGCTGCGCAGGGCTCTGGCGCATGTCCTTTGGCCGCCTCCCTTATGCTGCGGAGCGGCTGATGCGCGCCAAGTCCAGAAAGGAGAAGGTACAATGAAACGCAAAGGAAAGATATTGACCACTTTATTGCTGATCGGATTGATCGGAACCACCGCAACCATAGGGCTCTTATTGGGTATGGGGCATATCCGCCCCTATGCGGAAACCAAGCGTTACAGCGTGGAAAAAGTGCAGAGCGCGAAGCTCAGCCTCCATTCTGCCCAGGTAAAAGCAATACCGGCAACGGAGGATTACGGCGTAGAGGTCTATGTACACGCCTGGCTGCCCCAGCCCATCCATTTTGATGAAATTGTTACCGTCGAAGTAACGGACGGTACGCTTCTGGTAACGGAAACACCCTTCGCTTCCGAGTTTTTCGGCGTGTTCCCGCAGCCGTATGAAATGAAAATGACGCTCTACCTGCCCGCCGAGGCATGCGAGCACATAGAGGAGGTAAGACAATGAAAACCGCTGTCATCACAGGGGCAACCTCCGGCATCGGCTTTGCTGCCGCAAAAGCATTGCTGGAACAGAACTGGCGTGTCATCGGCATTGGCCACCGCAAAGAGCGCTGCATGGAGGCAAAGGATATAATACTTTCCGTGCTGCCCCAAGCGGATATCACGCTTTTTTGCCACGATCTGACCAACCAATCGCAGGTGCACTTGGCCGCAGACGAAATTAGCGCGCATCTGAAACAAAACGATATCCCCGGGATCGACGCATTGATCCTGAATGCGGGATGTGTGCGCAGTTACTATACCACCTCTGCGGAAGGATATGAGCAGCAGCTTGCGCTCAACTACCTTTCAGGCGTACTGCTCACCCACCGGCTGCTGCCGCTGCTGACCGCTTCACAGGGACGCGTGTTGTGGACGGGAAGCGGTTCCCATAAAAACATGTGCATCCGTTGGGATGATCTGATGCTGCAAAAGCACTACAATCCGCTCACCGCCTATAAACAATCCAAACTCTGCGCCATGCTGTTTGCGCAAGGCTTCAACCGTAAGCTCAACAATAGTGGTGTACGGATGTATGTAGTTGATCCGGGCCTTGTCAATACCGAGATTGGCAGCAAAGAAACTGGCGGCCTCGTACGCTTTGTATGGTCTTTGAGAAAACGGCACGGCGTATCCCCCGAGGTGCCCGCGCAGACGTTTGCTTATTTGTGCAACCACACGCCCGCGCCGGAAGGCCTATATTACTACAACTGCGCTTTGGCGCCCTATTCCAAGTATGCGGATGATCCCAATTATATGGAACGGATGCTGACCATCAGCGAGCAGCTATGCGGCGTTCGGTTTGAACAGGAGGTGGCAATATGATCGCTTTAATCACCGGCGCTTCGGGCGGCCTTGGCCGCACGATGGCCGCGGAGTGCGCGCGGCGCGGGTATGACTTATACCTGACGGACTTACACTTGCAGCCTTTACGCGACCTGGCCTGCGGCATCCAGCGCCAATACGGCGTCACCGTATATACGCATGCATGCGATCTGACCAATTCAGTGGAGGCCGGGGCGCTGTTCGAGCGCCTTGACCGGGAGAATATCCGCCTGAACATGCTCTTAAACATCGCAGGCGTGGATTATGAGGGCGCTTTCCTATCCCGGGAAAGCGAGACGCTCATTAAAATTGTACAGCTCAACATCGAAGCGACGATGCGCGTCACACACGCGGCACTCAAGCGCAGGGCGGAAGGCGCGTTCCATATTATCAACGTTTCGAGCCTCGCTTCCCTCTATCCCATCCCCCTCAAGGCGACCTATGCCGCCTCCAAGCGCTTTCTTCTGGATTTCTCCATGGCGCTTGGCCACGAGCTTGCTGCGCAAAACGTGCATGTGCTGGCCTTATGCCCAGGCGGCCTGCCCACCACAAAAGAGGCGCTTTCCGGCATTGAGGCACAGGGTTTCTGGGGCCGCGCCACCACAAATGAATTAAGCGTTGTCGCACGCAACACGCTTTCCCGCGCCCTCCGGAAAAAGCGCATGTACATCCCTGGCGTCGTCAACCGAACGCTGAGCGTTCTGGGGAAGCTGATACCGGACGCCTGGATCGCCCGCCTGCTCTACGCCCGATGGAACGCGGCACAGCAGAAATGGCTGCAAGCGGCACAATAAAAGCTAGCTATACTAGAGAACCGCTCCGAATGGAGCGGTTCTCTAGTATCCATTAATCCTGCTTAGAGACTAGGTGTATCGGCGCTTTAAAGCGCCGACGACATTTTTTTGCTTTGGGGAAACTACGTTTCCCCACCCCCCTTCCTTGAAAGCACTCGTACCAAGGGGGCGCGGGGGGCGGAGCCCTCCCGCTATTAAATAAAATAAACTATCGTCGCCGCGGCAGGCGGCGATACCTAAGGAATACAATTATATTCGCAGTCTTTTGACACACTCAACCCTCCCACACGTGGAACGGCCTTTACTCAGCCCTCAAACGGGAAGGTATACGGAAGCTTCAGCTTGTCGCGCACGGCAAGTATTTCCTTCTGCACGGCCTCGCCCAGCGGCACGCCTTTTTCTTTTCGCTCCTGCCAGATGAGATATTCTTTTTCCCCCGCAGTATAAATGCGCTCTTCACCCGGCGCTTTTTCCGATGCGCGCAGCGCGCGGAGGATATCCCCCGCCGTCTTTTTGAACGCGTCCAGTCCCATAAACGCCTCGGTATCGATGGCAATAAAGAAATGGCCCAAACCGTAGGGCACCTTTTCCCCATGTTCGCCGATGCCCATGAGCATTTTCAAATAGCTGCCCTGCTGGAGCGCCGCGGATAAAATCTCCACCACGGTCGCATAGCCATACCCTTTGTATCCGCCCAGCTCTTCGCCGATGCCGCCCAACGGGGCTAAGGCAGCTTTTCCGCTGGTCAGATCCTTTAATATTTGGGCGCTGTCCGTCATAGCCTCGCCGTCGTGGCCGATCACCTGACCCGCGGGCGTAGGCTTCCCCGCACGGGCATAATACTCAATTTTCCCGCGCTGGGTAATGGATGTGGCGCAATCGAGCACAAAGGGGAATTCTTCGTCTGTGGGAAGGCCGATTGTCAGCGGGTTGGTGCCCAGCATATTCTCTACGCCAAAAGTCGGGGCGATGGACGGCCGGGCGTTGGTACCGGTGATGCCGATCATACCCGCAGTTGTTGCCATGGTGGTGTAATAGCCCGCAATACCGTAATGGGTGGAGTTGCGTACGGCCACCATACCCATGCCGTATTGTTTCGCCTTTTCAATCGCCATCTGCATGGATCTTACGCCGATGACCTGCCCCATGCCGTCGTGGCCGTCCACAACAGCGGTGGTGGGCGTTTCCCTTAGGATTTCAAAATCTGTTACTGGGTTTTGAATACCGTCCACAATGCGGTCGATGTATATAGGCTTAAACCGGTTGCAGCCGTGGCTTTCTATGCCGCGCCGGTCGCTTTCGAGCAGCACATCCACAACAACCTTTGCGTCCTCTTCGGGCACGCCGTATCCTTTGAACGCATCTACCAGGAAAGCCTCCATCAGCGACCAAGACACATAGGGCCTGTTATCCATAGTAACCTCCTATTTGATTGCGTTTTAGGGTATATGAAAGTTATGAACCGATCGCGCGGGAAAGCGCCGCTATTGCGGTATCAATATCCGAACGGGTGATGTCATTGGAGGTGACAAAGCGGAAGTTGCCTTCCCACTCACCATTGATCTTGACGCCGTCTTCAAGCATCTTTGCCTGGACAGCTTCGAGTACGCCGCGCTCCCGCTCTACATGAAAGAATACCATATTGATGTCTACCGCGTCCACGTCCACCGTCACGCCGGAGAGCTTTTCTAGCTCTTTTGCCATATATTTGGCGTTCTCATGGTCAATGTGCAGGCGCTTGGTCATATCCGTAATGGCCAGGATACCGGCGGCCGCCAATATTCCAACCTGCCGCATGCCGCCGCCAAGCATCTTGCGATACTTTTTCGCGCGTTCAATAAACGCCTTTTCCCCGGCGATCACGGAACCAACCGGCGCGCACAGCCCCTTTGAAAGGCAACAGGAAACGGTGTCCGTATATTGTGTGAGTTCTTTCACATCCACGCCCAACGCAACGGCGGCATTAAACAGGCGCGCCCCATCCAGGTGTACCCTGATGTTATGCTTTTTTGCAACCTCATAGACTTCCGCCATAGCGCTCAAGGGAACAACGCGGCCGTTGGAAAGCGCGTTTTCCATGCAGATGAGCGTGGTGGGCGGCTCATGAATGTCTTCCTCGCGGATTCCGCGTTCGATCTGCTTTGCGTTGAATATGCCGTTTTCAAAATGCAGCTGCCGGAGCGTGACAGCGGAAAGCACAGCGGCGGCACCTACCTCGTGCACAAATATATGGGCGTCATCGCTGACAATCACTTCATCCCCGCGCCTGGTCTGGGCCATAATACAAAGCTGGTTGCCCATGGTCCCGCTCGGTACAAACAAAGCCGCTTCCTTGTTCAAGAGTTGGGCGGCAAGCTGCTCCAACTGATGAACGGTAGGATCATCTCCGTAGACGTCATCCCCGACCGGGGCGTTTGCCATGGCCTCGCGCATGGCTTGCGTGGGTTGTGTCACGGTATCGCTGCGTAAGTCAATATATCGCATTGTCTTTTCCTCTTGCGTATAGATTTTTGTGCATTTCATCTAGCAACATGCAATGTTGAGGTGAGCATACCGCAATACATCCGGTTTGTAAAGCCGCATTGTGTTTCTACTGCTTCTTGTGTTAGTATGTACGGGTAAAAGAAAAACGAATAGTCCCAAAGAAAAGGCAGCAATACAAATCAAAGCGTTCTGGAGGAGTTATGAATTATCTCACAAAATCGGAAGCGGCGGCACAAATTGTTTCTTATGGGAAGCGGCTCTATGATCGGGGATTTGCCGCTGCAAACGACGGCAATCTTTCCGTAAAACTCTCAGACAATACCATATTGTGTACGCCCACCGGCGTCTCCAAGGGCTGCATGACGCCGGAAATGCTTGTTGAAATGACGCTTGATGGGGTGGTGCTTTCCCAAGGAGCTCTGCCTCCTTCTTCCGAAGTAAAGATGCACCTGCGCGTTTATAAGGAAAACCCCGCCGTCATGGCCGTTGTGCATGTCCATCCTCCGGTTGCGTCCTCCTTTGCCGCGGCGGGCATCGCGCTCGATACCCCTCTGCTCACGGAAGCCATCGTGGGTCTCGGCCCTGTGCCGTTCGCGCCTTTTGCGCTGCCGAGCACCGAGGAGGTGCCCGATTCCATTGCGCCTTACTGCAAGAGCCATAAGGCGGTGCTGCTTTCTAACCACGGCCCGCTCACCTGGGGCAGCACTTTAGAGGAAGCCTGCTTCCGCATGGAAATATTAGAGCATCTTGCGACCGTGACGATGAACGTATGCTACGTCATGCGTGACACGCACAACAAACTGAGTGATGAAAACATCGCACGGCTGAAAAAACAGTTCCATGTAGAATAGCCCACTTATGAAAAAGCTCCGCATAGAATGCGGAGCTTTTTTATGTGCTTATTGTTCCACGCATTCGCCATCGATGGCGGCGTCATAGACGGAACACCGATTTTTCCCTTCTTTTTTGGAACGATAGAGCGCGATGTCAGCATGCTTATATAGTTCGTCAATTGTCTTGCCATCTTCCAAGTAGAGGGCAGCGCCTATTGAACAGGTCACCTCGCATTCCGCATCTCCGACGGTGCGGAACGCCTCCAATATACTGCGCGCCTGCGCTTCGAGCTGCGCCCTGTCGCTGACATTCTTTAAGAATATCATGAATTCGTCCCCGCCCATGCGCCCCAAAATATCAGTGGAGCGGAACAGGGCGCGCAGCTTTGCAGCAGCGGTTGTCAGCACGGAATCCCCAAACAAATGCCCCCGCGTATCATTGATGCCTTTAAAGTTATCCACATCCATCAAGAGCAGGCCATGCGTTCCGTCTGCGCCTTCCGAGGCCAGATACCGGCTGACCATGAATTTTGTGGTTTCGTTGTTATACAAGTTGGTCAACGAATCCTGCTGCGCTTTTTGGAGCAGCCAGGCCGCTTCCCGTTTTTGCTTATCAATATTTGTAATCTTCCCTAAAATACGTACCGGCTTGCCGCCGGAGTCAGGAAGTACCGCAATGAGCAGCCTGCACCAGACGTAGCTGCCGTCCGCGCGGCGGAACCGAAGGTCATCCTTCGTGGTGGGTTTGTCCGCTTTAATGCTTTGGTAGATCGCGTCGAATTTCTCCAGATCGTCCGGGTGCACCTGCTGCCTGTATTCCCTATTCCATTGCACCACATTGTATCCGAATAGCTTACGGAAATTCTCATTGGCTTCGATCCATTTTTCCTTGAGTGAGATTTCAAATATCACGTCCTCGGATTCGCGCGCAATAATCCGGTACCGTTCCTCCAGCCAAGCAAGCCTGTCCTTCTCTTCTTTTTCATTACGGTGGTCGTTTCCACGCCAGATGAGAAGCAGCAGCAGGCCGAATGCAAATATGCCAAGCATGGTGAGCCCCAGCAGGAAGTAATTGTTGATCAAAAAACGGTAACTGCCCTCCACCTGGCCGGGTTCCGCCGCGTATAGCATGGTAAGCCCTTCAACAGACAGTGGGGCGGAAGCAATATAGTTATCCTGCCCGTTCTGCTGGACGCGGGCGGCTTTGAGCCCTTCTTCTCCAGCCTGCGCGATCCGACTTATGAGCATCTCCTCGGAACTTCCACGCGCATCGATCATCCCCCGCGAACGCCACCATGAAAGCGCGTCATGATCCGCCAGCACTTCAAACCTGTCCAGAATGAGCCAATGGATGCCGTTGAGGTCCGTTCCGGATAGTCGGTCTTTGAATGCATTGTCTAGCAGAAAACCCACAACGGCATTTTCTTTCTCCTCAGCCGGGACATACAGAAGCAGCACTCTGGCCGCGGGGTCCTCGACGCTGCCTGAAATCACCGCACTTTCCCCATTCCAAACACGGGAAACGCTTTTCTGCGGCGGCGTCAATGCCAGCCCGTACGACGCAACAACGCCTTCACGCGTATACACACATACGCCTTTTACACCCAAAATCGCTCCGTAGGTATTAAGCAGTTCCTCTGCCGCCGCATCCCCTTCGGAAGGAAGGTTATACAAGTGCTTTGCTACGGCGCCGAGCGTCTGAATATCTGAGGAAAGGCCTTCTTCCACCATAGAAGCGCACCTTTGCTTTGCGGCGTCAAGGTGTGCAATTGCCTGGCCCTCAAACTGAATGCGCGCAGCACCCAGAAAATAGAGCATTGCCACGCACCACAGCAGGCCCATAGCCAATACAACAATAATCGCGCTATTCTTTTGGCTTGGTTTTTTCCAACGCATGTTCCTGTTCCGATTCTATCGTATTGAACAGCCCAGGCCTATGCCCAGGCGTTTTTGTAAACAACCTTGCCTCCGCACGCAATGCAGTTGCGTCCCGAGGTTTTTGCAATATATAACTGTTTGTCCGCTGTATCCATGAGGGACTGCACGGTAGTATGCATATTCCCTTCCTCCATCACCGCCACACCGATGCTGACCGTCACCACATTCGCGTTTGAATGTTTCCCTGCCTTCATGCCCATGTCCGAAACCATATGGATAAGGCGCTTGGCCATCATAACGGCAACGCTCGTCTTTGCAACCGGAATGAGCACCGCAAACTCTTCGCCCCCGAGCCTTGCCAGTACATCCGTTTCCCGGGCGAAGCAGCGGCGCATGCAGGCGGCTACCTCCATAAGCGCGTGATCCCCCGCCAGATGCCCAAAAGTGTCGTTGTAGCTTTTGAAGCAATCAATATCAATATAAAAAGCGGCGGCCGGACGGCCCATGCGCTTGCACAGCGCAAGCAGCGAGCTCATGCGCAAAAGTCCTGCTTTCCGGTTAAACAGCTTGGTCAGATCATCGATATCGCCCTCTATGCGAAGCGACGCGATAATATCCAGATACCCGTTATGCAGGGAGTAAGAAAGCAAAGCGCCGGAAACACCAAGCCCCATTACACTGAGCGCATATGGCCAATCCGAAGTAAAAGCAAACGCCGCCAAGGCAGGGTAGAGCGTAACAAGGAAGAAAAGCCCTTTGTTCTCCTGAAACGAAAACAAAGGCGCAAACATAAATACGGCATAAAACAGAACGCTGTTCACGGGGGCGCCGCGCCCTGCGTCTGCAAGAAAAAACGGAAGCATGCACAGCGCCAGTATAAAACCGTATGCACGATAGATCCGGCGCAGGACATGCAAGCGCACTTTTGTTTTCTTTCCCGCACCAAAAAAGATGGTAAGATAAGCCGCCGATGCTATTACAAGCAGCATGGAAGCGGCTATCAGCAGCGGTTGAGGGAGTATGCTGCCCATCAGCACGTTTGCCGCCTGAAACGCCAGCGCAACACCCGCAATAAGGGCCGTGCGCTTTGCGTTGAGATGGGCCATCGCTTCATTCACTTGCATCCGCCGCCCCTGGCTTTCCACCCGCTTATCTCTCCCGTTTTGTAAGCAAACTTGTCCACCGGCTTAAGAAAAACCTGCAGCCGATGTTGCCACATCCGACTCCTGTAATAATAACGAGTCTCCCCGGTAAAACAACAAGCAGCCGTTTTTATAAAAAACGGCAGGATCTTTACCAGACGCTGTTTATTATGCACTTTGTTTCCTTACAGGCTTTTTTATTGTATCATCGGCATCCAATTATTACTAGCCTCAAATTGTATGCATTTTATCAATATCGCCTGTACAACTGGCTATTGCTAAAAATCGCCTTACGTTTTTCTTTGGTAGATTCTCATGGCAAACGAAACCAGCAGGGCAATCAGGCAGATGATAATGGTCATAATAATCAGCGGATACATACCGTTCCATCCCTTCGGGGATGTATGCGCAACCAGTATGCCGCCATATGCCCAGACAAACACAAGGCCGATTGCTGCGGACTTGCAGCGAAACATCAAATATATACCAAGCGCTGCGCCAAGAAGAAGTACAATTACCGTCCAGATTTCAGGCCTTATCCCCCACCCATCCCAGTTTAGGCTCACAAGCAGCACCGCTGCATTGACAAAGGTAGCTATGATAATCCAGGCGGTATATACCGAAAACGGCACAAGCACAAACATTCTTTCCTTCATGCACAACCGCTCGTTGCACAGAAGCATCATTATACGGAGCAGGCAGTAAAGTAGCGCTGCAATCAGAACAAAGCATACCAATATGAGTTCATAATGCCAAGCGACAATCCAGAGTGTGTTGCACAGAGACGAGAGCGTATAAAATGGAGCGATCGATCTGGTAAGCTCCGTGGCGCAGGGACCTCTGCCTTCCCGCCATTGAAAAACGCCGCACTGGTAGAGCGTATACACAAGCAGCAGCGCATAAATGGCAAACCAGATGAGAAACGTGCCGGGGGTGGGCGTGAGCAGCGTCGGATAACGGGCGGAAATCTCACCCGTTGTCATCCCGTTTATCGGCAGCGTGTTTGCGAGTATATTGGCCACAATCATTAACACATATGCGGCCGCCGCACGCAGACAGGGCTGTTGTTCCTGCTGTTGCTTGAGTTCCATGGGCCATTCCTCCTAACGTCACACAGGGCGGGTACACCGTCCGCTAAAGTATATTCCAGCCCCATGGAGGGTATACATGGGACAAACAGTGTGAAATAACCCGATTGAATATTCCTTCTGTGCATCTGCAACTGATCATGCAAAATCGGTATCGGAAAAGTCGGGTCTATCGGAATGATCTTTGGTACAATGCAGAAGAAGAAAGGGGCGGTTACATGAACATGTTCAAACAATTCAACCTTGCAATGCGCTATATAGAAGAACATCTCGCGCAAGAAATTGCATTTCAAAAGGCTGCAAGTATTGCCTGCTGTTCGGAATACCATTTCAAGCGCATGTTTTCGTTCCTGTCCGGCATCACACTGAGCGAGTATATCCGGCTAAGAAGGCTTTCGGCAGCCGCGCTTGAACTTCAAACAAGCGATATCAAAGTCATCGACCTTGCTCTGAAATATGGATACGATTCGCCTGATTCGTTTACAAGAGCGTTTCAGGCATTTCACGGGATTACGCCGACGCTGGCGCGAAAACGCGATGCTTTAGTCAAGGCGTTCCCGCCCATGACATTTCAATTATCGATCAAAGGAGGCTATATCATGAACTACCGTATGGTGGAAAAAGAGGCGTTTGAGATTGCAGGAGTCAAGAAACAAATCACACTCGTATATGAAGGTGTGAACCACCAGATGGATGACCTTTGGGCCAAGCTATCTGAACATGACTTTATTGAGCTGAAGGAGCTTTCAAATACAGAGCCTAGAGGCATTTTATGTGTTTCTGCCAATTTTACGGAAGGAAGGACAGAAGGCGCGGTACTCGACCAGTACATTGGTGTAGCTACCACCAAGCCCGTTCCCGGACGATGGGAGACGTTACCCGTACCTGCAGGCACTTGGGCCGTGTTTACCGCAATCGGCGCATTTCCCAAAGCACTTCAGGATGTTTGGGCGCAGATTTATTGAGAATGGTTTCCTTCTTCCGGGTTTGAACTTACCGGCGGGCCTGAGCTGTTGTGGAATGAAAGCAAGGACACCAGCGTCCCCAATTATAAAAGCGAAATCTGGATTCCGGTTTCTAAACGTTAATCTGGAACTCATAACAAACGGCCATTCCGGAAAGGTATGGCCG
>JAEXTB010000260.1 GCA_023453725.1 Bacillota bacterium
GCCGTGCTGCTGGAACTCTGGGAGGAAGCGCTCTCCTACCTTACACCTCCGCTGAAGGAAGGGTTGACCCCGGAAACCATGCGGCTGTTTTTTGGCGAATTTACGGGGGTAAGGTTGCCGTTTTCCCGGCAGGAAAAGGCGCTGGGCCTTACGTATCCGCCAAAAGACGGCGTCGTACCCGTGCGGGTGTTTTCCTTTGCATTCGATGGAGATAAGATAGACAACATTACGGAAGATTGATTGCCACAAACGGTTCACAAGCACGACGATATCTTGCGCCCGTTTGGTGTTATACTAAAGAAAAAGGAATTGAGGGGGTTTTCCATGTATTACCCTATATTCGGATACGACAGCACAATATTGCTGGTGATTGGCGCCATAATTCTCAGCCTGATTGCACAGGTTGGCGTGCAGCGTACATTCCGGAAATACGCACAGGTCATGGCAAGCGCGAACAAATCTGCCGCCAGTGTTGCAAAAGAGCTTTTGCATCAGGAAGGCAGTGTGGCGCAGGTTACGCCGGTGGGCGGAAGCCTGACGGATCATTACAACCCAAAGACGAATATTGTAGGCCTGAGCCAAACGGTCTATGATGAACGCTCCGTCGCGGCAATTGCCGTTGCTGCACATGAGATTGGGCATGTGATGCAGTATGAGCAGGGGTATGTCCCCATCCGCCTTCGCAATGCCATACTGCCTGTGGCAAGCTTTGGTTCCCAGGCGGCGCCCTATATCGTAATCGCAGGGCTTTTGTTCAGCAGCTACAATCTGGCGATGGTTGGCGTCATTCTGTTTGGCGCAATGCTGCTGTTTCAGGTGGTAACGCTTCCGGTGGAATTCAACGCTTCAAGCCGCGCCATTGAAATGCTGCAAACCGGCGGATATTTATCGTATGAAGAAGTGCCGCAGGCGAAAAAGGTATTGCGCGCGGCGGCATTTACTTATGTGGTAGGAGCGCTTGCAAGTCTGGCCAACTTCCTGAGGCTACTAAGCATTGCAAACCGCAGCCGTAGAGACTAATTGATACAAAGACAGAATTGCTGCCGTCGCGGTTTGGCCGGATAGGACCCGTGACGGCATATTTTTTTTGTAAATAAAGGGCGCATGGGCTATAATGATAGCATCAGTCTGCAAAAGAGGTCGCGATTATGAGCCAGGAAAGCACATATGTACTTTTTACTGACACCAGCGCGGATATGCCGTGGGGCAGCGCAAAGCAGCAGATTGAGCTTGCGCATCTGCACTACAAAATGGACGACACCGCTTTTACCTATGACCTCGGGCGTGAAACAGATCTATCCGCTTTCTATTTTGCCATGCGCAACGGTACTGCGGTCAGCACCATTCCGGTGCTGCCTGAGGCGTTTGTAACGCTGTTTGAACCGCACCTCATTGCGGGGCGGGATATTCTTGTACTGACGTTGTCCAGACATTTAAGCAGGACGTTCATTGCGGCCCAGCATGCGCGGGAGGACCTTCTCGGCCGTTACCCCATGCGGAGGATCGTGGTGGTGGATACGCTGTGCTGTGCTGCAGCACAGGGCATGCTCGTGTATGAAGCCGCTTTTATGCGGCGGGAAGGCAAGAGCATGGACGAGGTCGCAAAATGGGTGGTGGAGAACCGCCGTTATGTCAACGCCCTGCTGCTGCCGCAGGATACCAAATGGCTGCGGGCAGGCGGCTTGTATGAAGGCGGGGCGATAGGCGAACTGATGGGCCGCCGTGTGATACTGAGAATGGACGCAAATGGCCTGCCTGTCCTGGAGGCAAAAGCCCGCAATGAGGAAGAGGCGCTCCAAGCGATTGTGCAAAGCACTCAGCGGCTGGGGTATGCGCTCAACAAGCAGGTGGTGGGCGTGACGCATGCGGATGCGCCGGAGCTTGCGGCAAGTTTGAGCGAGCTTCTTCTGGAGGCGGGGTGCGCGGATGCAACCATACTGCCTATGGGCCCCATCTGTGGAACCTATGCAGGCCCGGGCGCAGTAGGCGTCGCGTTCTTTGGCAGCAGCCGGCAGTGAGGCCGACACATTAACAACAAAAAAAGGAGTTCCTACCGATGGATAAGAACTTTGTCATTACAACGGAGTCCAATTCCGAGCTCCCATTTTCATGGGAGGATCAGACCGGTATCGGCGTGCTGCGCATGCCCTATACGGTCAACGGCGTGGAGCTTACCTATGATCTCGGGCGGGAGACCGACATCCCTGCGTTTTATCAAAAAATGCGAAATGGCGCGAGTGTAATCACCGCGCAGCGCAACCCCAATGAAATTATTGAATATTTTGAACCATACCTCGAGCAGGGCAAGGATATTTTACACATCGCATTTTCTTCCGCACTTTCGGGAACATTTCATAATGAGATGGTCGCGGCACGGGAACTTTTGGAAAAGTACCCCGAGCGCCGTATAGAACTGGTGGATACGCTCGCCATTTCAGCGCCGCTTGCCCTACTGGTGGAGGAAGCCACGCGCATGCAGGAGGCAGGGCATACGCTGGATGAAATCCGGGATTGGGTGGAAGAAAATAAGCAGCGCGCCTGTGCGCTTTTTACGGTAGATAACTTGGAGTATCTCAAGCGCGGCGGCCGCGTAAGCGGCGCTGCCGCGTTCTTTGGAACCGTGCTTGAAATCAAGCCGGTTTTATATGAAAGCCCGGAAGGCCAGCTTGTGCCTTTGGAAAAAATCAAAGGCCGCAAGCGTGCACTCCGCTTCTTGGTGGATCGCTGTGCCGCTACGATCGATCAGCCGCAGGAACGGGAAATTACCATCTGCCAGGCGGACTGTATGGATGAAGCGCTCATACTTGCGGACATGATCAAAGAGACCATTTGCCCCAAGGGTGTTCGCATCAATCCGGTCGGTCCCGTCATCGGCTGCCACTGCGGGCCGGGGACGCTTGCGGTCTGCTATTTTGGCAGGAGCCGCGCGGCCATTAAAGAGTGACGCAATAGGCGTTAGGCCTTTCTTTGGAAAAAACAGAATTTAATACAAAGGATCAATTATATGAAGCTTGCATTTTTTGGCGCGGCGCGTACGGTGACCGGCTCCTGTCATTTGCTTTCCTGGGAGGGAGGCAAGCTGCTTGTAGACTGCGGCATGCGCCAGGGCGCTGACGCCAAGGGCATTTATGGGGAGGATACCTTCCCGTTTGATCCAAAGGAGATCAGCGCCGTCGTTCTGACCCATGCGCATATCGACCATAGCGGATTGCTGCCGCTTTTGTGTAAGCGCGGGTTTACCGGCCCCATCCTCTGTACGGAGGCGACGGCGCAGCTATGTACCATCATGCTTCCGGACAGCGCGCATATCCAGATGCAGGAGGCCGAATGGCAGACAAGGAAGAACCTGCGCGCGGGCAAGCCTGCCGTGGAACCGCTTTACGACATTGACGATGCGCAGAATGCGCTCAAGCTGTACCGGGGCGTTTCCTATGATGAAGCAGTGCAGCTCTTTGCGGGCGTTAAGGTAAGGTTAAAGAACATCGGCCACCTGTTGGGCTCCGCCGCGGCGGAGATTTGGGTGACGGAAGGGCCAAAGACGACAAAAGTTGTGTTCTCCGGCGACGTCGGCCGGGGGGACAGGCCCATACTGGAGGACCCGGAGCCGATCGGCGAGGCGGATTTCGTCGTTATGGAAGGGACGTATGGCGACCGCGAACACGAAATCAGCACGGAAGAAGATAAAGAAGCCGAGCTGGTGGAAGCGTTCCGCGCGGCGCTTGCCCGCGGCGGCAACATCGTCATCCCGTCGTTTGCGGTGGGAAGGACGCAGGAACTTTTATACTACATCAAGCGCATCATGCTAAAAGACATGCTGCCCGCGCTCAACCATGTTCCGGTGTATATCGACAGCCCCCTTGGTATTGAAGCCACCAAGATTTATGAACGCAGCGCCGCGGGCTATTACGACGATGAAGCGAAGGAGATGGCAAAGACAGGCTCTCCGTTTGATTTTCCCACGCTCCGCGTCGCGCAGACCGCGGAGGAATCAAAGCTCATCAATGACGAGCAGGGCAGCAAAATCATCATTTCCTCGTCCGGCATGGCGGACGCCGGGCGTATCCGCCACCATCTCAAGCACAACCTGTACCGTGCGGACAGCACGGTGCTGTTTGTCGGGTATCAGGCGGTGGGCACGTTGGGCCGCATGCTCGTGGACGGTGCAAAAAAGGTAAAGTTGTTCGGTGAAGAAGTGCGCGTAAACGCAAGCATCGTGCAGATTGAGGGCTTCTCCGGCCACGCCGGGAAATCCGAACTGATCGACTGGCTCAATAGCATTTCCCCAAAGCCGCAGGAGATTTTCCTGGTGCACGGCGAAGAGGAAACGCTCCTTTCGTTCCAGGGCATCCTGCAATCAAAAGGCCACGCCGCGGTTGTGCCGCATTTGGGCGAGTGGTACGAGCTTGAACGTGCGGGCGAGGTCGCGGCAGTCACCGTGCAGCCGGAGGCTGTGGATATCAAGGGCAGAGTCTATGGGTATAAGGTGCACGAGCAGATGCGGGCGCTGCAGGCGCTGATTGACCGCAGCTTACTCCGCCGCTCGCCGGATATGCCGCTCAAACTTACCATATTGGAAGCCGACCTGAAGACGCTTACCGAAAAGTGGGAAGGTTTGATCTAGGAAGGTATGGGTTCTTAGGGTTGTTACAACCCTAAGCGGAGGTTTGGAGGCGGAGCCTCCAATATAAAGGCGGCATTATGCCGCTTTCTTTTCAAGGAGGAGGCCATGCAGCCCATTCGAGCCGCCATATTGATATTAAGTGATAAAGGCTTTCGCGGCGAACGCGAGGACAAAAGCGGTCCCGCGCTCAAAGAACTCCTTCAGGACCATGCCGAGGTCGTCTCCGTTACGCTGCTTCCGGATGAAAAGGAGGACATTGCGGCCTACCTTCGGAATACGTGTGACAGCGGGGAAGTTGACGTCATATTCACCAGCGGCGGCACCGGGTTTGCTCCGCGTGATGTAACGCCCGAGGCCACGCTGAGCGTGGTGGAACGTTTGGCGCCGGGGATTCCCGAGGCTATGCGCGCCTACAGCATGCAAAAAACCAACCGCGCCATGCTTTCACGCGCCGCGGCGGGCATACGCGGACGCACTCTCATCATCAATCTGCCCGGCAGCCCCAAGGCAGTAACGGAATGCATGGAGGTCATATTGCCTGTGCTTGCCCATGCGGTGGAAACGCTGCGCGGGGACACCTATGAGTGCGCGCGCCCGCAAGTTTAGCGCAGCAGCAACAGGCGCTCCGGCGAAAGCGAGACCCCAATGACATCCCCGGGATGGAGTTTCTCGGCTTCTCCTTTGGAAAGCTCCATGCGGATGCGGGAAAAGTCCGTATCCTCTTTTGCGGTCTCGGGCTGCAGCGTTACAATCGTGCCGAACACATCCTCGACAACACGCAGAATACGGCAGGAGAGCTCGTTCTCTCCGCCGTTTTTTTGTTTCACATAATGCGCGCGGATGCCCACATACCTGGTTTCGGGCGGAATTTCTTCGGCGGTATGCAGCATGGCGCCCCAGTCTGTGGCATAGAGGCTATGGGCATTGTTCACCACTGCACGGGAGTAATTCTTACAGCCCGAAAGCAGGGCGGCAGAAAGCGTACGCGGATGTTCAAACAACTCCCGTACGGGGAGGGGCTCTTCGCTTTTGCCATTGTCCATCAGGCAGACGGTTTTACAAAGCCTGAATACCTCGTCCCGGCTGTGGGAGACAAACAGCGTTGTTCCCGGGAAAGCTTCAAGCGTATCCTGCAGTTCCTGCTCCAATTGCCAGCGCAGGTAGCTGTCTAAGGCGGAAAAAGGCTCGTCCAGCAGCAAAAGCTGGGGTTCGCTTGCAAGGATGCGCGCAAGCGCCACACGCTGCTGTTGGCCGCCGGAAAGCTGGTGAGGATATTTTTCTTCCATGCCGGAAAGATAAAAGCTTTTCAGCTTTTCGTTTACTTTTTTATCGCGAACGGCATTGGAAACATGATGAATGCCTGCCCCGATATTCTGGCGCACCGTCATATGCGGGAACAGCGCGGAGCTTTGGAATAGATACCCCACCTTCCGCTGCTGCGGCGGTAAGTCGATGCGCAATTGAGAATCAAAGAGCACCCGGCCATCGAGCACAATGCGCCCTTCGTCCGGTTTTTCAATGCCCGCGATGCATTTGAGCGTCATGCTTTTTCCGCAGCCGGAAGCGCCAAGGAGCGCAAATATCTCATTCTGCGCCATAAAGCATACATCGAGGCGGAAGCTGCCCAGGCGTTTTGTGATATTGACTTCAAGCATAGCTACACCGCCCGTTTCTTTGTGCGTTGTTGATGGCCTGTCCAGTAGTTCATCAGCAGCAGCATGAGAAAGGAAATCGCTAGAATGATCACAACCCAAAGATATGCCTTCTCCCGGTGATTGCCCTGTACGGCGGAATAAATCGCGAGCGACATGGTCTGCGTTTTTCCGGGGATGTTGCCGGCGAGCATCGTTGTTGCGCCAAACTCGCCCAATGCCCGGGCAAAGGAAAGTACCGTCCCCGCCGCCACACCCGGCCAGCACGAAGGAAGTATGATCTTCCAGAATATCCGGCGCTCTGACATACCCAGCGTACGCGCCGCGTAGATGAGCGTCTGGTCCATCTGCTCAAACGCGCCCCGCGCCGTGCGGTACATCAACGGGAACGCGACAACGGCGGAAGCGATAACGGCCCCCTCCCAGGTAAACACAACTGTGAGAGCAAGCTTTTCAAGCGTTTGGCCCAGCAGGCCGTTTTTACCAAACAACAGCAGCAGAAAAAAACCCACGACCGTAGGCGGCAGCACCATGGGCAGCGTAAACAGGCCATCGATCAGCCCTTGAAAACGCCGGAGCTTTACGACCTTCCAAGCGGCAAACAAGCCAAGAAAAAATGTAAATACTGTGGCGGTAAGCGCCACCTTCATGGAAATATACAGCGGGGAAAGATCCATCATGATTCCTCCCTGTGTGCTATTACTGTTCCAAATAAAAAGCTCACGCTGATAAAACAAAGTGCCCAACAGGTTCCTGTCGGGCACAAGCATATCATGTTATCCTCCTTTGATAAAGCCCGTATTGAAACATTGCCTTGGCTTTTCGGGCTAACCCTTATATATGGCAAAGCCAGCTCCTTCAAAGGCGGCGGTGGCTTCTGGGCCGGAGAGGTACTCTAAAAATGCTTTTGCTTCTTCCGGATGTGCTGCGTTCTTCAATACGGCTGCAGGGTATACAACGGGCTTGTGGCTGCCCTCAGGTGCTTCGGCCACGATTTTCACCAAGTCGGTGGTGGCGGCGTCGGTCGCATAGACGATGCCGCAATCCACATCCCCGGATTCAACCCAGGTGAGTACGGCGCGCACATTGGTGCCGAAGTTGGCCTTGGCTTTCACCGCGTCCCAGGTGCCAAGTGTGGTGTAGATTTCCTCGGTGTACTGGCCGACGGGCACGGAGGATTCACCAACAGCTACCATGCTTACTTTGTCGGTGGTGACGTCTTCAAAGCTTGCAATGCCTTTGTCACTGCTTGCGGGGACAATGAGCACAACCTTATTGACCAGCATGTTTTTGATTGTCTCGTCAATTGTGAGGCCTTTGTCTTTGAGCGCAGTCATTTGCTTTTGTGCGGCGGAGAAGAAAATATCCGCTGGTGCACCTTCCTCAATTTGCGTCTGCAATGTGCCCGAGGAATCGAAGTTGAACGTCAGCTTAACATTGGGCGCCGCGGCTTTGTAGCCTTCCGCAATACTTCCCAACACGTCGGTCAGGCTTGCTGCCGCGGAAACGAACAGTTCAACAGGTTCCGGGGTCGGTACGCGTGTGGATTCCGGGGTTGCGGTCGCCGCTGCGGGGGGTTCCGGCGTAATCGTAGCCGCGGGTGCGGGGGCGGCGCAAGCGGAAACAAGCAACACCAGTGCAAGCAGCAGGGCAAATACGGCAGTGCGCTTCATGAATGTTCTCCTTTGAATAATGGGTTTTAAATTTTAGGTATAGCCAAGTTGCAAAGCTATTTCCGGCCAAAGAAGCAAATGGGATAATGGCAGATATCGCAATTCAGGCAGAATCCGCCTTCGCCGGTATCCCGCATATCCGGCTCATCAATGCGCTCACCAGTAAATATGCGGGGAAGAAAAACGTCAAGGCTGGTGGTCTTTGCGTGTATGGCGGCACTTGGAATTCCGATGAGCGGAATGTCGTTTAAATAGGCGATGGTGAGCATGTTGCCCGGCTGCATAGGCATCCCTTGGGATACAACAATCGCTCCGCTTTGCCGTATGGCTGTCGGCGTCAAATCATCGGGGTCTACGCTCATGCCGCCGGTAAACAGCACAAGCTCCGCGCCATCCCGCAAAAATGACGAGAGCGCTTCCGTGATGGGCGGGAGTTCGTCAGGACATTTTGTAACCCCCAGTATTTCCGCGCCAAATGCAGCAAGCTTTTTGCGCAGCACGGGTTCAAACGCATCAGGCCTCCGCCCATAGAAAATTTCGCCGCCCGTGATGACAATGCCGACTTTCAGCGGGCGGTATGGTTGTATTGTAAACAGCGGGGTGGATTTTTTCGCAATGCGGACGGCCTCCTCCACGTTTTCTCTCGCAGTGACCAGCGGCACAATGCGGATGCCCGCAAACTGCATACCCTGCTTGATGGGCATATGGTCCGGCAGGCTTGCTATGGTATAGTCCGGTACATGGTTTAATTCTAGGAGACCATCGCTGTTGACGCGAAGCAGCCCATCCGTTTCGGCCTGCAGCACATATTTTCCCTGTGAAGGTCCGGAAAACGATACATGGGGGCCGGCTGCCGCTTCTGCCACAAGCAATGCGGCTTCCTCCTCATGTACCTCATCGGCCCCCGCATCCCATACAAATACGTGCGCCTTGCCGATATCCAAAAGCTTTTCCACATCCTCTAGCTGCAGGACGTGCCCTCTTTTAAAAAGCGGTTCCTGTCTCCCGTTTGTAATGGAGGTGATATCGTGGCACAGCGCCTGACCCAGCGCATCCTGTGTACGGAGCTTTTTCATGTACAACCTCTTAATAATGGCAGTATTTATATCGTACCAATCATATCATTATTCTTAAATGAGAACAACGATTTTTATCCGTTATTGCACATTTTATTTACGGTACAAAAAAGACCGGCTGACGCCGGTCTTTTTGGACTTCATAAGTGAACAATTAAGACGGGCGCTTGCGCGTTTCATACAGTTCCTGCGCGCGTAAAGCAATATACTCTGCAAGCTCAAGCTTAGCCTCCCACCCGGCAGGCAGCTCGCCGATCCCTGACGCGCCTAAAAGATTGCCGCAAATGGAACCCGTCGAGTCGCTGTCACCGTCGTGGTTGACTGAGAGTATGAGCCCACGGGTAAAGGTTTCGGCTTTGAGCGCACAGTAAACTGCGATGCTCAGCGCTTCCTCCGCTGTCCAACCCAGTCCGAGCATGCGTATGGCGTGTTCGCTGGGGAGGCTGCCCGCGGCAAGGTCCAGGGCCTGTTCCAACGCGGCCGTGGCCTCCTCATATCCATTGTAGCGCCGAAGCAGACGGAGCGCTTCCAAACAGGCCTTTACAAGGGGCTGTTCGTCCTGCAGCAGCGCAATGATCGCCGCGAATGCGCCTGCGGCAAGGTATCCCGTCGGGTGTCCATGGGTGATGGCTGCCGCTTCCGCGCCAATCCGGAAGGCATAGGCGGGATCGTTGTGCAAAAACAGGCCAACGGGAGCAACGCGCATAATCCCGCCGCAGCCTTTGCGGTTATTGACCGGCTCCGCCATCGTCCCCATTCTGCCGCCCAGCAGCGCGTTTAGGCATGTGGTACCGGGGGCCCTGCGAAAAAACAATGCTTTTTGTGCTAAAATCCCGCCGTTTTTTTCGTGCGGCTGTAAATCAAGCACCTCGGGGTGTGCCGTTTTCCCCGTTTGGGTGTACAGCCATCTAAGATAGGATGGATACAGGCCGGATAAATACGGTGCGGATTGTTCATGCGCCCAAAGCAGCCCGTCGAGCGTAAAGAGCGTCATCTGCGTATCATCTGAAACGATGGCCTTCTGCATCCGGCTTTCCAATTGAAGTTCGGTAATGCCCATGGGGCCAAACCAGCTGTGAATTTGCCCCATATCCATAAACTCAACCGTATACCCAAGCGCGTCGCCTAGCGCCCCGCCCAATAGGCAGGCTGTAAAACGATCTCTCATTGTAGCTCCTTACCTATCCGCGTTGATGTTAAAATATTACATTTAATATAGCATCGGTTGGGACAGGCATCAAGAGCGTATCAACGAAATCTTGTGTAAAATTCCTGTTTTTATATAAAATACTCGGTATTCCTGATTTGTTGGGCCGATGACACGCCATAAAAGCAAAATGTCCGGCCATACCGGACACTTTGCAATAGGGGGCACTCGGTAAACGATCTAGCTGCCGGACTTTTTGTCCATGCCGCCGCCGGGGGTATAGAGAGGCGTCGTATCAAGACCGCCGCTCCAACTTTTTCCCATGCCGCTCATACCGCCGGAGCCACCGGAACTAGAAGAGGAGGCCTGCTGTGCATAGGTGCTCTTAATCTGGTTGACCTTATCCTGCTGAGCGGGAGTAACGGGATAGAAGCCGCGTTTTTGCATATCGTTGAATACGTCGAACTGGATGCTGTGCTCGTCATTGAGGATATCCAGCATGATCTTGCGCACTTCGGGGTTGGCACACTCGTTGGAGTAGCTGTTGAACATACCCGTTACATGCTTTTGCGCTTCGAGCGCATCGTGAAGGACTTCTTTTTCGGTGAAGCAGTTGCTTCCGCTGTTATTGCTCATAGTTGTTCCTCCTTAGAGTTGGCTGTACAGCTTGTTGAAGTGTTCCTGATGCTTCTGCGCGATGCTCTGCATCTTGCGCTTGACCTCCTGATCTGTTGCCGTTTCGGCGAGATTGTTGTACTTTTTCACCAACAGCTCTTCAAAGCTTAACAGATCGCCCAACGCGGAAAGTTCCTTTTCCGTTAAATTGCTCATACTAAGGTAGACCTCCTTTTGAAGTTTGCTCTTAGTATTTGATGCTTGGGTATGTGATATGCGCAAAAAAGGCAGACAACAAAGACC
>JAEXTB010000274.1 GCA_023453725.1 Bacillota bacterium
GTTTTCTACACCGGATGAAATGCGTTTTATTTTGCAAAACCTGCTTAAAGCAGTCAGCGAACGGCTTCCCGTACAGGAAGAAACATGGTACGACCTGAAGGTAATATTATACGAACTTTGCTCAAATGCGCTTGAGCATGGAAAGTTTCCCGCAGAAGTCATTGCGGCGGTATGCAAAAAGGATCATTTCCTGCATGTGCTTGTGTCCGATTCCGGAGAAGGGTTTTGCCCGGATGGCTGCTTGCCGACGGGTCTGGAAGAAGAACGGGGCAGGGGATTGCAAATTGTCCATTCGCTTGCCGATGAGATTATATTTAACAGCGCAGCGAACAAGGTACTGGTAAAACTCCATATTACCTGAAATGCAGGCACATATTATCGGCATACGGGACAAAGAGTATCCCGTATGCTTTTTTATTTTGGCCTCGCTTTCACAAATTGTCACATACACGAACATTGTCCCGTAATATACAAATATCTTATAGGTTTATACGAACAAACAACAGGAAACAAGGAATTATTATTTGACTTACGTCTTTCGCGTAGGGTACTATTAGGAAGGAAAAGGCGTAAAGACGCTTAAGGAGGAAACCAAATGTCAACCTGTGCGATTGTAGGGATTAACTGGGGCGATGAAGGCAAGGGCCGCATGGTCGATCTTCTTGCCAGCCAATATGATATTGTCGTGCGCTATCAGGGCGGCAGCAACGCCGGCCATACGGTCATCAATGAATATGGAAAATTTGCGTTGAACCTGATACCGTCCGGTATTTTCCGCCCGGATGTCGTCAATATACTCGGCAATGGCACAGTGGTGGATTTGGAGCACCTGTGCGGAGAAATCGGCCGTCTGAAAGCCGCGGGTATTTCCATAACGCCGGAGAACCTGAAAATCAGCGACCGCAGCATTATCGTGTTTCCCTTCCATAAAGACCAGGATGGTTTGGAGGAAGCGCGTCTGAAGGATGCCAAGTATGGCTCCACCAAGCGCGGCATTGCGCCTGTCTATAGCGACAAGTACCAGAAAAAAGGCATCCAGATGGGCGACCTGCTGCTGCCCGATGTTCTTAACAAGCACCTCAAAACAGTTTTGGAATGGAAGAACCTCATGCTTACAAGCATGTACGGCGCAAAACCGTATGCTTACGAGGATATTCTGGAATGGCTCAACAAATTCGGCGGCGAGCTCAAGCCGTTTATTACGGACACCGGCGCTTACCTCTATGAAGCGCACAAGGCGAAAAAGCGTATCCTGTTTGAGGCGCAGCTGGGTGCGTTGCGGGATATTGAATTTGGCATCTATCCGTTTACCTCCTCCTCTTCACCGCTTGCGGCGTACGCGCCGCTTGGCGCCGGTGTGCCCGGCGTAAAGGTGGACGAGGTCTTGGGCATTGTCAAGGCGTATTCTACCTGCGTCGGGGAAGGTCCTTTTGTTTCGGAATGGTTTGGCCCGGAGGCGGAAGCTCTGCGTGAGGCAGGCGGCGAGTATGGCGCAGCCACAGGCCGTCCGCGCCGTGTTGGCCCGTTTGACGTAGTGGCTACCCGGTATGGCGTCCGCGTACAGGGGGCTACCGGTATTGCGCTTACCAAGATGGACGTGCTTTCCTATATGGAGCGTATTCCCGTCTGCGTTGCCTACAAAATTGACGGCAAGACGGTGACGGAGTTCCCGTTTACGCCGCTGCTTGATAATGCCGAACCCGTCATTGAATATCTTCCCGGCTGGAAGGAAGACATCTCCAAAGTGCGCCGTTTTGAAGATCTTCCAAAGGCAGCGCAGGAGTACGTGCTCTATATCGAACGTGTCTTGGAGTGCGCCATACCGTATGTTTCCGTTGGGCCGGACAGGGAAGCGCTGATCATGCGCTAAAAAGAACGGGAGGGGTTGTATGCAACATACGGATACCTATGAGAGCCCCCTGTGCAGCCGCTATGCGTCAAAAGACATGCAGCGGCTGTTCTCTGCCGACACGCGTACCATTACATGGAGAAAGCTGTGGGTGGCGCTTGCCGAAGCCGAACACGCGCTCGGCCTTCCTGTTACAGAAGAACAGGTGGAAGAATTGCGCGCGCACGTTTCGGATATCGATTATATCGCCATTTCGGAAAAAGAAAAACAGAACCGACATGATGTGATGGCGCATGTCCATGGCTACGGGCTTGTCTGCCCTAAGGCCGCAGGCATTATCCACCTGGGCGCGACAAGCTGCTATGTAACGGACAATGCGGATATTCTTATCTACCGTGACGCGCTCGATGTTACGTTAAAAAAGCTTCTTGGCGTTATCCAAAACCTTGCTTGCTTTGCAAAGGAGCATCGTGCGCTTCCTACGCTCGGATACACGCATTTTCAGCCTGCGCAGCCGGTCACGGTGGGAAAGCGCGCTTCGCTTTGGATGCAGGATTTTGTCATGGACGTAGAAGAATTGCTGTTTGTGCGGAATAGTTTGCGCCTGTTGGGCAGCAAAGGAACGACCGGAACGCAGGCCAGCTTTTTAGAGCTGTTTGACGGAGACCATGATAAGGTAAAGCGTCTTGACCAAATGATAGCGGAAGCGTTTTCTATGCCGGGTTCTTACCCGGTATCCGGCCAGACATACCCAAGAAAAGCCGATTCGCGCATTCTCAATATGCTTTCCGCCATTGCGCAGAGCGCATACCGTTTTGCCAACGATCTTCGGCTGCTCCAGCACGAGCATGAAGTGGAGGAACCGTTTGAAAAAGGGCAGGTGGGATCATCCGCCATGGCCTACAAGCGCAACCCCATGCGCAGCGAGCGCATTTGCTCGCTCGCACGCTATGTGATGGCAAATGCCCAGAACGCAGCTATGACGGCATCCACACAGTGGCTGGAGCGTACGCTTGACGATTCTGCAAACAGGCGTATTTCCATTCCTGAAGGGTTTTTGGCGGTGGACGCTGTTTTAAACCTGATGCTTAACGTGACGGATGGATTAAAGGTATATCCTGCCGTTATCCGCAAGAACCTGATGGAGCAGATGCCCTTTATGGCGACGGAAAACCTTCTGATGGAAGCGGTCAAGCGCGGGGGAGACCGGCAGGTATTGCATGAAATCATTCGCGAACACTCTATGGCGGCCGCCATGCGCATGAAAGAGGAAGGCGCCCCCTGTGATCTGTTGGACCGCCTGGCAGCGGATCCGCGTATGGGGCTTACGGTAAGCGATCTCAACAACATATTAGAACCGGCGGCATATATCGGCCGTGCGCCCGAACAGGTGCTGGAGTATCTCAGCAACGTTGTGGAGCCGGTGCTCGAAGCCTGCGGCGCGAAAAAGGTTACAGCGGACATTCAGGTTTAATTTAACCGAACAGATGCTCAAGCAATATCTTCACACCGATGAGGATCAGCATAATGCCGCCTAAAATTTCGGCTCTTCGCTGGAACATACAGCCAACCCTGTGGCCGATCATCACGCCAACAAAGCACATGACTGCTGTAACTGCGCCGATCACGGCGGCACAGGGTACAATTGCGACATGCTGTATGGCAAGGCTGATGCCCGCTGCAAGCGCGTCAATGCTTGTCGCCAAAGCGAGCACAAAAAGCGTGCGTGTGTTGGAAATGCCCGGCGGCGGTGCACAATTGTCTGTGATGCGGGCGCTGTCCCGGATCATGCGGATGCCGATAAAAGAGAGCAACCCCAGTCCTACCCAGTGGTCAATGTTCTCAATGTATTCGTCCACCGTTATCCCTGCAAGATACCCCAAAGCTGGCATCATGGCCTGGAATAAGCCAAATAGCAAGGCCACTTTCAGTGCGTGCCCCGGCTGGAGCGTCTTCATGCGGATGCCTTCAGAGATGGCTACGGTGAACGCATCCATCCCCAGGGCCACGGCAAGCAGCAAAAGCTCGTAATGTTCCAAACGCAAGCCTCCCTTAAAGCAAAGCGCTGTTTTGCGCCGGTAGAAGTCCTTACCTCAAAATGGTAGTATGGGCGATACCGTTTCATGACCAAAAAGCAAAAAAATACCGAAAAGCATTGCTTTTTGGAATACGCTTGCCAACATGGTAAGGGCGTGCTATAATACAACATGTCGGAATTGTTGGCGTGTTAGGAGAGTGGGGAGTCCCACTCTTTCATTTTGATAAGACGTTCTGCCGCCCGGCGGGCGATTAAAAACGGAGGGTATTGATTGAAGACTGTTGACGTGGTGCAGGCATTGGTGCAAGGCGCCGTATCGGATTTAGGTTACGAACTGATCGATGTTGAATTTCAAAAAGAGCAAACAGATTGGATTCTTACATTATATATAGATTCACCAAACGGAATTACCGTGGATGATTGTGAACGGGTGAGCCGCGCTGTTGAGCCAATGCTTGACGAGGCGGATCCTATTGCGCAATCCTATTTTTTAAGCGTTTCTTCGCCGGGGCTTGATCGGCCGCTGAAGAAGGAGCGGGATTTTGAACGTAATTTAAACAAGGATATTGTTATCAAGCTTTATGCGCCGCAGGATAAGAAGAAAGAGTTCATCGGCACCCTGCTGCGTTTTGATGCGGAAAAGCTTACTATAGCGGAGAAGAACGGCAAAGAGCGGACCATACTCCGTAAGGATGCCGCGAATATCCGGCCGCATATCGTTTTTTAATAAAAAACAAACTAAGAAGACCATTTCATTTGATAGAGTAAGGGGAGTGCGAACCATGAATGCCGAATTTATTAATGCGCTCAACGCCATAGAAAAAGAGCGCGGCATCAACAAAGAAATATTGATCGACGCGGTGGAAAACGCGTTGATTTCCGCTTACCGCCGTAATTTCGGCACCTCCAACAACGTTCGTGCGGAAGTGGATAGGGATACCGGAGAAATCCAGCTTTACGCTTCCAAATCCGTTGTTGAAGTGGTGGAAAATCAGCACTCTGAAATTTCCGTGGAAAACGCGCGCAAGATCAACACCCTCTATGAGGTGGGTGATGTCTTAGAAGAAGAGGTCAAGCCCAAGAACTTTGGCCGTATCGCAGCGCAGACCGCCAAACAGGTGGTGGTGCAGCGCATCCGCGAGGCTGAGCGCGGCGTCATCTATGATGAATATGTGGAAAAAGAGAATGAGGTATTGACGGCCATCGTGCAGCGCGTGGAAAAGAGCGGCGCATATGTGGAGCTTGGCAAAACCGACGGCCTCTTAGCGCCCAATGAGATGATCCCCGGCGAAAGCTTTGAAAGCAATGACCGTATCAAGGTCTATGTGCTCGAAGTGCGTAAAACCAACAAAGGGCCGCAGGTGCTTGTCTCCCGTACGCATCCGGGCCTTGTGAAGCGTTTGTTTGAACTTGAAGTGCCGGAAATCCAATCCGGTATCGTACAGATCCGTTCCATCGCGCGCGAAGCGGGCTTCCGCACCAAGGTGGCCGTTTCTTCCAATGATACGCAGGTGGATCCGGTGGGCGCGTGCGTTGGCCAGCGGGGCATCCGTGTGGAACGCATCGTGGCTGAGCTTCACAATGAAAAGATTGATATCATTGAATGGGATCCGGATTCTGCGGTGTATATCGCAAAGGCGTTGAGTCCTGCAAAGGTTCTCATGGTATATATCAACGAGGCGGAGAAGGCCGCAAAGGTCATCGTGCCCGATAATCAGCTTTCCCTTGCCATTGGCAAGGAAGGCCAGAACGCCCGCCTTGCAGCCAAGCTGACCGGCTGGAAGATTGACATTAAGAACCAATCCCAGGCGGAAGAAGCCATGGTCAACATGTTCAGCGAGCCTACGGTGCCTGACGAAGAGGAAGAAGACCTTTTCTAAGCGCCACAACCAGTTTATAAAAGAGATGCGGGGTGCGGTATGGCGGCAAAAAAAATGCCGATGCGCATGTGTGTCGGGTGCCGTGTGATGCGGCCAAAAAAAGAGATGCTGCGCGTTGTTCGTTCCGCGGAGGGGCAGGTAAGCATTGACCCAACTGGAAAGGCGGCAGGCCGCGGTGCTTATATCTGCAAGGATATTGCCTGCCTGGAACGCGCCATTAAGACGCGGGGGCTGGAGCGGGCGTTTGAACAAAGGGTGGAGCCGGAGCTTTATGAAACGCTCAAAGCGGATTTTATAAAACAGTATGGATGAGCTTTCTAAGCTGCATGGCGCGCTCGGGTTGTCCCGGCGGGCGGGAAAATGCCTCACGGGAGATTTTGCGGTGGAAAAGGCGCTTAAATCCGGCAAGACGAAGCTTGTTGTGCTGGACACGGCAGCCTCTGAAGCAACAAGGGAGCGCTATATTGGACTATGCGGGCGCAATGGCGCAACACTCATTGAAGCGCCCGAAATCGGGCAGGCAATCGGTAAACCGGCTGGAAAGATCGCCGCAATCACCGATGCCCGTTTCGTGCATATGATACTTTGCGCGCATGCGCAATTTGAGAAGAAAACAAGTAATAACAGCTGATCCGGTTAGGGTTCAAAATGCGGGGGTGCAATAGAAATGGCCAAAGTTAACATCGTAGACGCGGCAAAGGAGCTCGAAGAACGCGCGCAAGCGCTGTTTTCGCGCATCAACCAATCCCATGCGGATGTAGGGGAAACATTGCAGGGGGTTCGGGTGAAGGAACGCGAGCTACGCGCCAAAGAAGAAGCGGAGCGTACTGCCCGCGTGGAACGCGAGCGGCAGGAGCGCTTAATGGAGGTGCTTTCTTCTGATCGCGACCTTGCCGTTCACATCGGCGGGGATGACAGCGTTTTTGAAGATGCTCCGAAAGAAAAAAAGGCGGAGCCGCCCAAAGAGCAACAGCCACAGGCTGCGGCGCACGAAAAGCGCATGGAAAAGGCAGAAGCAAAGCCTGTTGAGAAGGCCGCTGATGCGCCCGCGCAAAAACCGCAGGAACCGGTTGTGGTGAAGGAGCAGCCTGCCGCCCAGCAGGAAGCGCCTGTTGTGGTACTTAAGGAAAACGCACCCGAGCCCAAGCCGGAAATGAAAGTTGAGAAGACCGAGCAGCAGGCGCCGGAAGTTGCGCCTGTTCAGCAGGATAAGCAACCTGTGCAGGGCGGTTACCAGCAGCGTTCCATTGACCCTGCCATGTATCAGCAACGCCCGCAGGGCGGCTATCAGCAGCGTCCGCAGGGCGAAGGCTATCAGCAGCGTCCGCAAGGCGGCTATCAGCAGCGCCCACAGGGTGAAGGCTATCAGCAGCGTCCGCAGGGTGGCTATCAGCAGCGTCCACAGGGTGAAGGCTA
>JAEXTB010000300.1 GCA_023453725.1 Bacillota bacterium
TTTCTGACCGGGTTACGGTCATGCGCGACGGCACTTATATTGATACGGTGGATACCAAAGACACCACAACGGATCAGATCATCAGCATGATGGTGGGCCGCGAGATCTTTGTCAGCAAGCCGGAAAATCACATAAAGCCGGACGCCGCCATCGCATTGGAAGTGAAACATCTCAATCGCGGAAGAATGGTCCGGGACGTAAGCTTCCAGGTGCGCGAGGGAGAGATATTGGGGGTTGCGGGTCTGGTCGGCGCCGGAAGAACGGAGACCATGCGTGCCATATTCGGCGCGGATCGGCTCAATAGCGGAGAGGTCTATATTAAAGGCCGGAAAGTGGACATCAGAACCCCTTCCGACGCTGTCAAATATGGCATCGCTTATCTTTCAGAGGATCGCAAGCGGTACGGCTTGCTATTGGAACTGGATGTGGAAACCAATACGGCGCTGGCCGCAATGAAGGAGTTTACAAAGGCCGGATTCTTCCTGAATTTTAAGAAGACCACGCAAAATGCGGAAAAGATGAAAAAAGCCCTGAATATCAAGACACCCGGCGTTAAAAAACGGGTCAAACATCTATCCGGCGGTAACCAGCAAAAGGTGGTGCTGGCAAAGTGGCTGACAAGGAACTGCGATGTTTTGATTTTTGACGAGCCAACGCGTGGCATCGATGTTGGCGCAAAGAATGAAATCTATAAACTGCTCAATGATCTGGCCGCAGAGGGGAAAGCGATTGTCATGATTTCTTCCGAGCTGCCCGAAATTTTACGCGTAAGCAACCGCGTGCTGGTGATGTGCGAAGGCCGGGTGACAGGCGAGGTTGTAAACGAGGAGATCAATCAAACCACAATCATGAAATATGCGACCAAACGTCATTGAGGATAGGTTGGGAGGAATACAAGCATGAAGCAAGCATTACACAGTAAAACCGCGACACAAAAACTGATCATTATCATTACGCTATTTGTTTTGTTCGGATTCTTTACGGTTATGCGGCCCGCCTTTGCAAGCTACGACAATATTATGACAATTGCCCTTTCCACCTGCGTAAACGGCTTCCTGGCGCTGGGCATCACGTTTGTTATCACGTCGGGCGGCATTGATCTTGCGGTAGGCACGGTCATGACATTTTCGGTGGTGCTTTCGGGCGTATCCTTTGCACGGTGGGGATGGCCGCTGCCGCTTTCCATACTGTTCGGTTTTTTTGTAGGAGGAAGCTGCGGCGCAATCAGCGGATTTTCCATTGCGAAAATGAAGCTGCCGCCGTTTATCGCGACGATGGCGATGCAGATGATTACAAAAGGGCTCTCCCTTGTGACTTCAGGCATCAAGCCGGTCTATTTTACCGGCAGCGAGACCTATCAGAAGATTGCTCTCGGGAATTTCCTCGGCATTGAAGGGTTTTATAATGCGTTCTTCTTGTTCATCGTCGCTATCGCAGTTGCTTATGTGCTTTATTCAAAAACTCTGCTCGGGCGCTACACGCAGGCCATCGGCTCCAATGAGGAAGCGACCCGCGTTTCGGGCATCAAGACGGACCACTGGAAAATTCTCATATATATCGTATGCGGGCTGTTTTCCGCCGGAGCAGGCCTCATCATGTCCTCGCGCCTGAATTCGGCCCAGCCGCAGTTAGGCGTAGGCTATGAGCTTGAAGCCATTGCCGCTGCGGTCATCGGCGGGACGTCGATGTCCGGCGGCGAGGGCAGTATTATCGGCACGGTAATCGGCGCGTTTATTATTGCGGTACTGACGAACGGCTTGCGCGTCATGGCGGTATCCGCCGAATGGCAGAGCGTGGTAACGGGCTTTGTATTGGGGCTTGCGGTGTACATCGATATGATGCGCAGACGCAAGAAGGATTGATCGGCACACCGGCTTTTGTATACCGGCGTCTTTTAAAAAAGGCGTGGATGATAAAAAAGGAGGAACTTCGTAATGAGGAAACTGATCTCTGTTTTGCTGGCAATGGCCCTTCTTCTTTCCATGGCGGCCTGCGCGCCTGCCGCAGCCCCGGAAGCGGGAACCCAGCCGGACGCTCCGTCTGCGCCCCCGGCAGAAACTTCCGAATCGGGAGAGGAACTGCCTTATATTCCGGTCATCGCTCTGGGCTTTGGCCACCAGTTCTGGCAGGCAGTGAAAATGGGCGCTGAAAAGGCGGCCAAGGAGTATGGCGTCCAGATCACCTTTGAGGGCCCCGAGACCGAAACCATGGTTGACAAACAGGTCGATATGCTCAAAACGGCGCTTTCCAAGAATCCGGTCGCGGTATGCCTGGCCGCAATCGACAATGAAGCTGTTGCGGCGGACCTGAAGGCAGCCAAGGAAAAGGGGATCAAGGTCGTCGGCTTTGATGCCGGCTGCGGGGAACTGGCGGATACGCATTGCTCCACCAGCAACTATGATGCAGGCGTGCTGGCGGCTGAAAACGCGGCAAGGCTTATGAATGAGACGGGCGTTGTTGCGGTTGTGGGCCACTCCCAGACCGTGGTGGACGCGGTTGCGCGCGTAGAAGGCTTTGTAAACACCATCAAGGAGAAATACCCCAACATGTCCATCGCTGACACCCAGTATGGGGAAGGCGATCATCTCAAGAGTGCGGATATCGCCAAAAGCATGATGACGGCGCATCCCGAAATCGGCCTGATCTACGCCTCCAATGAAGGCGCATGCGTAGGCGCTTATAACGGCCTTAAAGAAATCAACAAAATCGGCCAGGTAAAGCTGATTGGCTTTGATTCTTCGGCGGCCATGAAGGATGCGATCCGCAAGGGCGAAATTTCCGGCGCTATCACACAGGATCCCGTAGGAATGGGCTATAAAGCGGTGGAAGCAGCCGTCAAGCTGGTGCGCGGGGAAAAGGTGGAGCCGGTCATCGATACCGGATGCTATTGGTATGATGCGACCAATATGGACGCAGAGCACATTGCGCCGCTTCTCTACGACTAATTCCATGAATATGCCGGGGCTGCCGCATTACGCAGGAACAATGCGCCGCGGCCGCCCCGGAAGATACAAATATGCGTCCGCCAAGGCGAACGCGATGCGGAGGTAGCAAAATGGAGTACGGGAAAAAAGTATGGTTCTTCCCTGACGGTGACCGCCCCCCCCTTGGCGAAAGCGATTTAAAGGGGCATGAATCAATCGTCATACTCAACCCCAATCAACAAGACGCGCATGTGAAACTTACCTTATATTTTACAGACCGGGAGCCGATTCGGGATATTGAAGTACTGATAACCGCCGAACGCGTCAGGTGCATCCAAACCCATAACAAACATGACTTTGGAGATCACACGCTGCCGCTTTGCACGCAATACGCACTCAAAGCGGAGAGTGATACCCCCGTTATCGTCCAGTATGGCAGGCTCGATGCAAGGCAAACAAATCTGGCCTACTATACGACGATGGGTTATAGCGAGGAATAGCTTTTGTACATTACAGGTAAGGAGAAAGCAAAAAAATGAAACACGGAACAATCTGTATCCCCACCACCGAATACAGCGAGCGGATTCTAAAGGCGGCGGCTATCCTGCAACGAGAAGGGCTGGACGCACTCATTGTAAACTCCACCGATGGCGATTATGCCAACGCCCGTTATTTTTCAGGCTTCTGGCCGTTGTTTGAGCGTTGCGGCGTAGCAATTTCGGCAAGCGGCGAAGCGGCCCTGATGGTTGGGCCCGAAAGCAGGTATTTTGCGCAGGACCGCTCGAAGATTCAGCGTATCTTTGTGTTGAAGGAATACCGGGAATCCGCAGACCCCGCCTACCCCGAACTGGTACCAGACACGTTCCAGGATGTGATGAAGGCCATTGGCGTAACCAGTAAAAAGCTCAGGATCGGTGTTGCAAGCTATCTGGATACGACCGTTGTCATCATGGAAGGCATCAAAGCAGCGTTTCCGGACGCGGAAATTGTCCGAGCCGATTCCATTATGGTGGAGTTGCGTTCCGTCAAGTCCGCTGCGGAAATCGCCTGCCTGAAAGAAGGATACCGCATTGCAGAATTGGCGACCAGACAGGTGATCAAGGAAATCAAACCCGGTATGACGGAACTGCAGATGGTCGGCGTGGCCCAGCGGGTAATCTACGAGCATGGTGCGGAATATGAAGGCCTGCCCATGTATGTATTTTCCGAGGCTTCTACGAGGCATGCCATCTCCCGTTCCTGCTACAGGGAGTTCCAAAAGGGGGATATTGTACAGTTGAACCTTTCGGCCAGGATTGACGGATATTCCGCATCGGTTGGCCTGCCGATCGTACTTGGAAAGCTGGAAGGCAGACGCCGGGATGTCGTTCTCTTTGGACTTGAAGCACATAACTGGACGGAAAAGCAATTGAAATCCGGGGTGCTGGCAAGCGATGTGGCCAAACGGTTTTTCCAGTACTATGTGGACAACGGATACGAAAGCAACTTTGTCTACGGCCCGCTTCACGGTACTGGATTGTGCGAGGTGGAAGCGCCATGGGTGGAAACAAGCTCGGCTTACCCGTTCCAACCGGGGATGTGCTTCCAGATCGACACCTTTATTTCCACAGACTCCTTTGGCGTGCGCTGGGAGAAGGGAATTGCGATTACGGAAACCGGGTGCGAAGTGCTAAGTGCTCCTATCGGAACGCTGCATGAGCTGATGTTCTAATCACCTAATAAACACAATGCGGAGGCCCCGTTCTTGCGGGACCTCCGCATCTTCTGCATTTGTTAGAGGAAGCAAGAGATCAACAAAATTCAAAGAATGGGGTAATACCATATGAAAAAAATTCAGGTTCAAAGGCTGACAGAAGAGGCGTTCCGCCCGTTCGGCAGCGTCATCACGACAAAAGGACGTTCCTATGGGG
>JAEXTB010000071.1 GCA_023453725.1 Bacillota bacterium
CTTTTCGGGTTTGAATTCCGCCGTGAGGTTCTGCACCAACTGAATGGCCATATTCATTTCCTCGGGCCGCACCGGCACTGTTTCAGAAAGCTGGGCAATGCCAAGCTCAGCCGTATCACGGATTTCATCCTGAAAAAACATCATGGCAACAGAAATGGTATCCCCAATGAGACGGATGAGGCACAGGTGTTCTTTTTCCCGGAGGGTGACTTTGGCGACCGCCACCCGCCCAGTCTGGCGCATGGCCTCCCGTAAAATCAGGTACGCTTTTTCGCCGCCCTTCTCCGGCCACAGATAATATGTTTTATCAAAATAAACCGGATCGACTTCTTCAATATGAATGAAATCCACAATGTCCATGTACTTTGCGCTTTTGATGGGCAGCGCGTCAAGCTCATCATTTGTAATGAGTACGAACTTACCCGGTTCATATTCAAATCCCTTTACAATCTCCTCATATGCCACTTCCTTGTTGCATTTGCTGCAAAACCGCTTCTGGTTAATGGGCGTATTGCATGCCTTGTGCAGCTGCCGGAAGCTGATGTTTTCTTTTTGCGTGGCGGAACCCATCTTGACCGGAACGTTCAACAGCCCGAAGCTGATGGCGCCTTTCCATACTGTCTGCATCTTTTCCCCTCCCTTTTCCTTTTAGTTTGCCTTGAGGAGAAGGAAACATGCGTTTTCATCTTCACACGTGTAATGTTTTCCTGAATATGGTATATTCGGAGTGGTTGATTTCTCCAAGAAAGGAACGCGGTATGAAGCAGAAAAAAGCAATCAGTGTTCTTTGGCTGCTACTGGCTGCCACATTGTTTGTGCTAGTCGCTACCAGCGGATATCGCTGGGTATTTTCGCTTTCCAGTTATCTCAAGAAGGACGTTCGTATTACCCACATGGAAGTATGGAGGCCGTTTGCACAAATTGATAATGTGCCCGAAAAACTTGAGATAACAGAAGAAGCCGAACAGCAGATTATCGGCCTTATCACCGCCCCGACGTATCACAGGGAATTGTTCTATGATGATTTCGGCGGAGATACATTTTTTATGATATATCTCAAAGGTCAGAACAACATGGGTGAAGTACAGCAATATTCCTATTCTATCAGCAACAAGGGGGAAGTCCGCATCCGTGATCTTTCGACTGGGGAAGAATTGCAGTATGTGACGAGCGATGGAAACCCATTTATCGTCAACAGGCAGAAAACCAGGGAGTTCTATGATAAAATCGCAGAGCTTTCCGGGTATTCCGGATAGCTGCCATTCTTTACAGGCAGGTGTAGTTGCGTTATAGTGTAAGGGTTTCATAAACTAAGAGTATTTTCAACGTGTGTATAGACAAGAACAGGAGACGTTCAAATGGAATTTTATCCGTCCGGCGGCATGAGTTTTATGTTTACGGTCATACCCGTGATTGTTGTAATCGGCTTTGTATTTGTATTTGGCACCATCATTGCCCGGGGAATTCGAGGCGCGCAGCAATGGAAGCGCAACAATGATTCCCCTATACTAACCGTATCTGCAACAGTGGTCGCCAAGCGTGCGGATGTCAGCTATTATCACCATCACCACGGGGATATGGATGCTATGAACCACACTTCGTCCTCTACCACATACTACGTCACCTTTCAGGTGGAAAGTGGGGACCGTATGGAACTGACCGTGCGGGATGTGGAATATGGCCTGCTGGTGGAGGGCGACACGGGAAAGCTGACATTTCAGGGAACCCGGTATCAGGGATTTGAGCGCCAGAGATAGTCTCCGATTGGCTGTATTCTTATATTAATTAAAAAACGGATAGAGCTGCAAAAAGCTCTATCCGCTTTTTATGTATGGCAGTTTACGATGCATACTATGACGAAAAGTGTGTAATACCCCTACAGAGCCGTTCCGATCATTTCTCATTAGTATTAGTGAGTCTAATATCGGATCGCTTATTCTAGTTATCCTAATTTCATATTCGTTTTTACCTTTTTGTGCAATTTATTGCTAAAGTTGCATCGGAATATGTCGAATAATATCACAAGATGTCGAGAATGGTCTCATACCGAAATAAAATCATCTGATTTTCAAGAAATATACATATTTTCACTGTTCAATTGCGCCACCAAAAATGACGCGTTTTATAAATATACCTTATTGCAGCCTAAGTATCATTACATTTGGGAGGGGAAATGGAATGGGATTGGAACAAACAGCCTTACACGAAGAATGGGAGGACACACAGCAAGGACGGTATTTGACATTTCTTGTAGATGGCGAAGCCTTGGGCCTTGAAATTGGCTATGTGAAAGAGATTATCGGCATACAGCCCATTGCGCGCCTGCCGGACTCCCCCGCATATGTCAAGGGCATTATCAACCTGCGCGGGAAGATCATCCCCGTGATTGATATGCGGTTAAAGTTCCACAAACAACCGGAAGAGTACACGGACCGGACATGCGTCATTGTTGTGGATACCGGGGAGAGGATTGCTGGGTTGATTGTGGATCAGGTAACGGAAGTGCTGCGCATTGAACAAAGCAACATTGTTCCGCCGCCGCAGGAAGCCACTGGAGCAAGCGGTTACATTAAGGGGATCGGTAAAGCGGAGGGTCAGGTAAAGCTGCTGCTGGATACCGAAATGCTGCTGGCAAAAGAACATGCCGAATAGATCTTCAACTTTAAAAATGGGGGCATTTATATGAAAAACTTTTCAATATCTAAAAAGCTGACTGTAACATTTATTCTTGTTATTGCATTGTTCCTGGCTACGGTTGTCACAACCTTGATCAGCATTACAAAAATGAGTCAGGATTTGACTACATACCACGACAGATCCTTTGTCGCTTCCACCGAATCTGCGCACATTAGACGCAGCCTGCAGGAACTTGAAAAGCTAATTGTTTCATCTTTAGTTGCCGATACGCAGGAGCAGGTAGACCAAAATGAAGAACAGATTCAACAAGCGCTGGCTGAGTATAGTTCATCCGTTGCGGAGTTAGACAGAGTGATGCTTGAAGATACTGATAAGTTTGAAGAACTCCAAGCCGCCCTGGCGCAGGGTAAGCCAATCCGGGAACAGATCATGGAATTGATCCATGCCGGAAAGAAAGATGAGGCATTGAATTTATATCAGGAGCAATATGCACCCATCGTCCAACACGCGCGGGATATCGCTGCCGCCATAGGAGAGGGCGTTTCTACGCGGGCAGATGCAATGTATATAGAAAGCAAATCAGCTGCACGCAGCGGCTTTACCGTAGCGCTGGCAATATCTGCCGCGGCACTCGTTATCACGATTGCGCTATGTATTTACATTGTGCGGAGCATTACCCGTCCCTTAAAGGAGATTGAAGGGGCAACCAAACAGCTTGCGGCCGGAAACCTCACCGCCTCTATCTCTTATGAATCCCGCGACGAGCTTGGTTCCCTTGCCAACAATACCCGGACGCTTATTGAAAGCCTGCAGACCTACATCGGCAATATTTCCGATGTATTAAGCACAGTAGCGGAGGGTGATATGACGGTGGAAGTCGCCATTGAATATCAGGGAGACTTTGCGCCCATTAAGGCTTCCATGCAAAAAATCATTTCTTCCCTCAACAGCGCCCTCACACAGATTAACCAATCCTCGGAGCAGGTGGCAAGTGGTTCCAATCAAGTAGCAAGCGGCGCACAGGCACTCTCGCAAGGCTCTACTGAACAGGCAAGCTCTGTAGAGGAACTTTCCGCCACCATCAATGAAATATCCATACAAATCAAGCAGAACGCTGAGAACGCGAAGCAGGCCAATAAAATGGTCAACGCCACCGTGCAGGAGATTGAAAACGGCAACCGACAGATGGTGCAGCTTGTAACAGCAATGGACGATATTTCAAAGACTTCCAACCAGATCGGCAAGATCATCAAGACAATCGATGATATCGCGTTCCAGACAAACATACTCGCGCTTAACGCCGCTGTAGAGGCCGCAAGGGCCGGGTCCGCGGGCAAGGGTTTTGCTGTTGTCGCCGAAGAGGTACGCAACCTCGCCGGTAAAAGCGCGGAGGCCGCAAAAGATACCACCGCCCTCATTGAAAGCGCCATCCAGGCAATTCAGAATGGCACGCATATGGTGAGCGCGACCGAGAAATCCCTTGTCCTGATTGTGGAGAAAGCCAGCGGCGTTTCCACGCTGGTGGGCGAAATTACGGAAGCTTCCAACGCGCAGGCTACAGCCGTCACACAGACCACGCAGGGCATTGAGCAGATTTCAAACGTCGTACAGAACAACTCCGCTACCGCAGAGGAAAGCGCAGCCGCAAGCGAAGAACTTTCCGGCCAGGCGCTTATACTCCAGCAGTTGATTTCACGCTTCCGGTTGAAAGGACAGGGACTCCAAGACATAATGGAGTCCTACTCTCCGGCAGCAGTAAAGCCGAGTAAAGCAACAGCGGACAGGCTCTCCCTGCAGTTTGATAAATATTAAAGCGGGAAACGCAATATACCAGGGTCCGACGTATACCGGACACAAAGAAGAGCAAGAGCCGCCCAATCGGGCGGCTCTTGGCTTTCAGCTTTTCGCTCATTGAGAACTTACGGATTCTGCTTTCTTGTTTGTCATTAAGAGCCGGTTCGCAACAGCAGTCTTGCCCGCTTTTTGAAATCCGGCTGTATCTCGGAAATTAGTTGCAAAGGAAACTAATTGGATGTATACTGCAATTAGTTGCAAAAGAAACCAGTTTGGAGGAACCTATGGAGAGTATCGGCAAGCTCAATGCCGCCATATACCGGAGTTTAAACAGCATTATCAATGCCAAGCTAAAGGATATCCCCATCAAAAGCGGCCAGCATGATTTTCTGTATGTCATCGGCCTGCAGGAAGGGATTACACAAAAGGAACTGAGCGAGCGACTGCATGTTGGGAAAGGAACAACGGCCAAAGCCTGCAAAAGCCTGCTTCTAAACGGTTATATCCGGATGGAGAAGGATAAAAAGGACAAACGCTTTGAGCGGCTGCATCTGACCGAGCTTGGCCACGCGATAGCGCCGCGCGTCCGGCAGACGTTTCTGGAGCTGGTTGCAATCACCACCAGGGATCTTTCTCCGGAGGAAACGGAAACGGCAATACGGCTGCTCAAAAAAATACTTGAAACGCTTACGAAAGAAAAGCAATCCATCGACGAGGCGTTGGACTGATGATAGAAAGGGCCTTCTATGGAAAAACAACCTCTCTGGACAAAATCCTTTCTTTTGATCACAGGAATTAACCTGCTCCTTTTCTTAGGGTTTCAAATGCTTCTGCCCACGCTGCCGCTCTACGCAAAGGCCTTGGGCGGGGCAGAGTCCATGATCGGCTGGGTAACGGGAGCTGTAACGGTTTCCTCCCTGCTGATCCGCCCGGTCTCGGGTTTGCTCCTTGACAAGCTGGGGCGAAAATGGATCTTATTTACGGGCATTGTATTCATGGCGCTCATACCGCTGGCCTTTTTGTGGGCGCAAAGTGTATGGGCACTCATACTTGTGCGGTTCCTGCACGGCCTTGGCTGGGGCATTGCAAGCACGGCGGCCAACACAATCGCCACCGATCTCATCCCGAAACAACGTTTTGGGGAGGGTATGGGGTATTTCAGCCTTTCAAGCAGCGTTGCAATGGCGTTATCCCCCGGTATCGGCCTGGCGCTTTACTCGGCAAGCGGTATCGCAAGCGCGCTGCTTTGCGCAGGCGCTTTGGGGGCTGCAGCGCTGATTGTCTCCTTTTTCATCCGCATGGGCAAGCAGGATAAATCCTCCTCTGCTGCTGCGGTACGGCCCGCACCCTATGAAAAAACGTCTATCGCGCCATCCATCGTCATGTTTTTCATCAGTGCGACGTATGGCTCGATCACCGGATTTTTATCGCTTTACGCCACAGACAGGGGAATTTTGAATATCGGCATATTTTTTACGGTATACGCCGCTTCCCTGCTGCTGTTCCGCCCGGTATCCGGCAAGTTGAGCGACCGTCTCGGCTTTGCCCGTGTGGTGTATCCCGGTCTTCTGATACTGACCATTGCGGTCATTGTGCTTTCTTTTGCAAACACGCTGCCATACTTCCTGCTTTGCGCTGTCCTGTATGGCATTGGCTTTAGCGCGGTACAGTCCAGCTTACAGACCATGGCGGTCATCCGCGCGCCAAAAGAACGCAAAGGCGCTGCCAATGCCACGTTTTTTACCGGGTTTGACGGCGGCATCGGCTTTGGAGCGGTGATTGCGGGGGTACTCGCCTCTGTTGTGGGGTATGCAAATATGTACCTGCTGTTCTCTTTGTTCCTTGTTGTTGCGGCAATTCTCTTTTTCTTTATGACAAGAAAATCCCCGGCTTCCCCCGCAAGCGCCGAATAGAGAAACCGTTGCTTAAAAAGCGCTCCGCAGAATACTGCGGAGCGCTTTGTGATATCCGAATGATCGCGTGTGGCTGTGCATATATAACAAAAACTTTCATAAAGCAAATGTATACGCAGATACCTTTATGCCGTAATGTTGAAAGATTTTTGATTTGACATAAAAATCTGTTTATAATAATAACAATACACATTTTCTATTGGTATAATGTTCCAACACATCGGAGGGTAACGTATGTACAATCTTTTAATCGGAGGAGCGGCCGGGCAGGGCATCGATACCGCGGCGGCCGTGTTGGAAAAAGCGCTCAAACGCTCGGGCTACCATGTGTTTACTATGCGGGATTTTATGTCCCGTGTACGCGGCGGGCACAATTTCACCACCGTGCGGTTTGGGCCAGAACCAGTCTATGGCCACAGCAGCAGATTTCACGGAATCATTGCATTCAATGAAGAGACAGTCTCGCTGCACAAGGATGAACTACTGGAAGGTGGCTTTATTCTTTGTGACGCCGCCCTCAACGTGGACGATCCCCGCGCCGTCAAGATCCGCATGGCAGAAATCGCCCGTTCGCTTGGCGCGGCAAACGCCGCAGGCAGCGTTGCGATAGGCGCTGCGCTTAAGCTCTTTGGCGTTGGTCTTACGGGGATTGAAGAAATTTTAAGCGAATCCATCAAGGAAAAATACCTTTCTATCAACGTACAGGCTGTGGAAAAGGGCCATGCCCTGCTGGAAGAGCGCTATGTACACAAAGGCGGCAACTGCAACGACTGTCTGCTTCTTACCGGCAGCAAGGCGCTCTCTCTGGGGGCGCTTGCGGCAGGTCTGAAATTCTATTCCGCCTACCCGATGTCCCCTTCCACCACGATCATGGAATATCTCGCCGCAAAAAGCGAGAAGGCCGGAATTGTAGTGGAACAGGCGGAAGACGAAATTGCGGCAATCAACATGGCAATCGGCGCTTCCTACGCGGGCGCGCGGGCTATGACAGGTACCTCCGGCGGCGGATTTTCGCTGATGGTAGAGGCGCTGGGTCTTTCCGGCATGGCGGAAATTCCGCTTGTCGTGGTGGATGTACAGCGTCCCGGCCCCGTTACGGGCCTCCCCACGCGCACCGAGCAAAGCGACCTGAAGTTCGTCATTTCCGCTTCCCAGGGCGAATTTCCGCGCATGGTGATTGCGCTAAGGAACCATACCGATTCGTTTTATCAGACCATACGCGCGTTCAATCTGGCGGAAAAGTATCAGATACCCATCATACTGTTGAGTGATCAGTACTTGGGCGATGCCTCGGCCACCATAGCGCCGTATGACTTAAACGGCATTGAAATACTCCCCTGCGGCGTTTCGGACGCAGGACAAGAGGAATACCTCAGATACCGCTACACGGAGGACGGCATCTCCCCGCGCCTGCTGCCTGGCAAGAGCGAGCAATTGGTCACCGCTGACAGCGATGAGCACGACGAGTACGGCCATATCACGGAATCCGCTACTGTACGCGTCAACATGGTGGAGAAGCGCTTCAAAAAGATTGATAAATTAATCGAAGAGCTGCAGGAACCGGAATTTTTCGGCGATGACGCTTTCACAACGCTTTTGATCGGCTGGGGCTCTACCTACGGCCCGCTCAAGGAAGCTGTAGACATGCTTAACAGCAATCATGGCGGCGGATATGCGGCTT
>JAEXTB010000077.1 GCA_023453725.1 Bacillota bacterium
TAATTTTCTCTGTGGTTTATGGAAAAATGGCAGCATTTTCCGGCGTATTTTTCGCAAATTTATGTGTGTGTTATAACTATCACACATTGACTAAAACATATCGTTATGATATGATACCTCTGTTAACAAATTGACACATTTTTGCCCTAATTGCTTGTCCGTCGGATTGTACGGAGTCCTGTATCAATGGTTTTGCCGCGCAGAAACATGCGCTGACAAATACATTTACTTTTGGAGGTAGACAAATGCGCAAACTGATTGCCCTGACGCTGCTTGCCCTGATGTTGCTGGGTACCGCAGCCTGCAGCGCTCCGGCTCAGACCCCTGCCGAGACTCCTGCTGCCGCAGAAACCAAGACGCTTACCGGCGTAGGAAAAGGCTTTGGCGGTGAAGTCACCGTTACCGTAACCCTCGAAGGCGACAAGATTGTCGACGTAAAAGCGGTCGGTGAAAAGGAAACCCCGAATGTTGGCTCCAAGGCCATCGATGAGCTTCCCGCAAAGATCGTGGAAGCCGGTTCCGTGAACGTGGACGCCATCTCCGGCGCAACCGTTACCAGCAACGCGATCATTTATGCGATCAACAACGCGATGGATCCCGCCGCTTATCCCGCTCCTGTTGAGGAAACCCCGGTTGCAGAAGGCCCCGCTACCATTGCGGCTGCGGAAGTCTACATGGGCTTTGGCCTCAATAATACCCCGCGCGTAGGCCCCGGCAAAGACGATACGGAAGTTCCCGTATACAGCATCAACCAGGTGTTCGCCAATGTCCTCTTTGACGGCGAAGGCAAAATCCTGAACCTGTATATCGACCAGCTCGAGTACGCTACCCCCAACTATGACGGTGCGAGCATGCCCCACTTCTCCGGTTTCCCCGGCCAGGGCGGCTACAACAACGATGAGAACCATGACGAGAAGGTAGACGGCAAGACTGCCGATACCGAGGAAAACTACATTGCCGAAGTCGGTGGCTGGGCCACCAAGCGCGACCGCGGCGATGCGTATGTCATGAATACCGGCACCTGGACCAAGCAGATTGAAACCTACCAGAAGCTGTTTGTCGGCAAGACCGTAGAAGAAGTCGAAGCCTGGTTCGCCAAGTACTGCTCCGACGTCAACGGCAGGCCCTTAAAGGCTGACTCCGACAAGCCCGAAGACCAGGCCAAGTATGGCGCGCTTTCTGAAGAAGATAAGCAGGTGCTTGCAGACGTTATCTCCAGCGCCACCATGAGCTTGAACGACGGCCACGGCAATATCCTTGCAGCCATCAAGGACGCGTTTGAAAACCGTGTTCCCCTTGAAATCACCTCTGCCGCAGCGGTTGGCTTTGGCCTTAACAACACCCCGCGCGTAGGCCCCGGCAAGGACGATACGGAGGTTCCCGTATACAGCATCAACCAGGTGTTTGCAAACACCCTCTTTGATGCGGACGGCAAGATCCTGGCCATCTACATCGACCAGCTCGAATACGCCACCCCCAACTATGATGGCGCGAGCATGCCCCACTTCTCCGGTTTCCCCGGTCAGGGCGGCTACAACAACGATGAGAACCATGACGCCAAGGTAGACGGCAAGACCGCCGACACCGAGGATAACTTCATTGCGGAAGTCAGCGGCTGGGCCACCAAGCGCGACCGCGGCGAAGCGTATGTCATGAACACTGGCACCTGGACCAAGCAGATTGAAACCTATCAGAAGCTGTTTGTCGGCAAGACCGTAGAGGAAGTGGAAGCCTGGTTCGCCAAGTACTGCTCCGACGTCAACGGCAGACCCTTAAAGGCTGACTCCGACAAGCCCGAAGACCAGGCCAAGTATGGCGCGCTTTCTGAAGATGATAAGCAGGTCCTCGCGGATGTTATCAGCAGCGCAACCATGAGCCTCCAGGACGGCCATGGCGATATCCTCGCCGCCATCAAAGCTTCCTTTGACAAGCGCCAGGAGATCGAGCTCACCATCGGCTAAACAAAACGCATCTTAACTGAACCAACCGGACGGAGTCATCGGCTCCGTCCGGTTTTGTTTTATGGGTCTAATCTTGGATGGATGGAAAAGACTGATTGCTCCGTGTTATAATCGTAGGAATGTAAAACCATGCTCCCATATATAGAACAATTGATGCTTCGCACTGATCGGGAGCGACGATATCACGAAAAGGATATGGATGTTACCATGCAAAATCTGCAACAGGCGATGGACTACCTGCAGCAGGAAGCGCTGCTGCATATCGATATGCTCGAAACCATACGGCGCGGCAAAGCCGAGATTGTGGAGGCATCGCCTAAGGGCGTGCTGCTGTACCATGTCGAATCGGACGTCTATATGATAAGCACACAGGACATTAATGCTGCGCAAAGTATGATTTCCCGCATACAAAGCGCGCAGCTTTTTGTTGTGCATCAGCCGTTCTGCCTGCCGCTGATAGAACAAAGGCTGGGTTTGCATCCCTCGCTTACTTGTGTACAGGCGGCTTACCTGAAAACCGAACCTGTTGTTATGGCGGTTGACGCAGCGGGCCGGATCGAGCGGCTTGATGAAAGCCACCTTACATTCATCAGCACATGGTATTCCCATGCGCAGGATACGGAGTATCTCCTGGAACGGCTCAACACAGGCGTGATATATGGCGCCTATGTGGAAGGTGAGCTTGCAGGATTTATTGGCGAGCATGCGGAAGGCTCCATCGGTATGCTTGAAATAATGCCGCAATTTCGCAGACGCGGTCTTGGCGAACAGCTTGAGGGCTATAAAACAAATCAGCATTTGCAGGCGGGGTTTGTTCCATTTGGGCAGATTGCAGTGGGGAATACGCCGTCCCTGGAACTGCAAAGAAAGCTTGGGTATACCATATCGGAAGATACAATCACCTGGCTTCATTAGCAAAAAGACCCCTTGCTTCTTTTTGAAACAAGGGGTTTCTGTCTGGCCCGGCAGTTTTTTCTTGCCGGGCCCTTTTGCGGCGCATACGGAAATTTCAGAAAAGAAGTTTATTTCTTTTTATATTCCCGAATTGCCTTGGCGACGGCCTTGGCCTGCTTCTCTGTCAGGGTTCCGTTTTTCACAAGCTCAGCAAATGGCCCGTCTGCTTCCCGTTTGGATTTTTGCTCCTCGAAATAAGCCTTACGCTGTTCTTCGGTCATGGATTTGAGCTTGTCTCGTTCGGCTTTGCGCTCCTCCTGTTTTTGGCTGAAATACGCAAGCAGCTTGTCTCCTGTTTCGCGGGGGATGACGTTGTCGGCCACAAGCCCGTCGACAAATGCCTTGGCGGTTTTCTCATCAAACCGACGTTTCCCGTGCCGTTGTGCGGGATGCGAATCTTCTTTCCCGGCGGGCGCGTTCGTATACGATGCGATACCGCCGGAGGCGAGGGCCGAGCCGGATAGCGCGGCGGATAGGATGAAAATGGACAGGAAAGCAATGATTTTCCTCTTCACTTTTTTATCCTCCTTTTTCGATGCTATACGCTTTCACGTTGCAAATTACCCATGAACATGCGCCGTAAGTATAGGCATACGCGATCGCATATGCACTATTTATGGTTGCCCAAATTCGTCCCGGAAAAACAGTTTAAAATTTTACGGAACCGGCTTAAATTTCATAAAGATTTTAAAATCAGTATGAAAAAATGTAGAGGTGCTATGCCCAGAGAACATCAGAAAATGCACGTAAATTTTGAACAAAGCGGCATCTTAACCTAAGGAAAACCCGCTGATATAGTCCTTCGGACTTTATCAGCGGCCTAAAAAAGCCGCCTGCTCCTGGCGGCTTTGTTCTATGACCATGTGCATTATATGCTGCAGCACGTATTGTGGGTGGAGATATATGGAGCGTATCCAAACAGTAAAAAATCCACACACGCTGCACCGGCCCCGGGGGCCGCTTCTGCAAATATCTTGAGCCCGACGCCTGGCACCTGATAGGCGACCGAGCGGTTTTCGCCGGGCAAGAGCGTGACCTCATCAAGGCACGAGACCAATTCCTCGCCCGCCGTCACAACAAGCCGCAGCGTTACCGGAACACTGGAAGAATTGCGGCTGTCACATGCCATACGGATGGCGGGGTAAGCCGAAACGCATACGCCCCGGGGAAAGCGGGCAGTTAAATCAACGACGGCTCCGGCGGGTATCGCCACAGCGCCAGGCGCGGTTCTAAAAATCAATCTGGTTCCCTGCATATACAAAATCCTCCCATATGGACTTTGTATATACTATGATTTCTTAAAGAAACCGGTGACGGATATATATGGCGTTAGGAAAGAGCGGAGAGCACGGTGCCTGCGCCGATCATACGGGAAGAAACAACACTGCCGTGTTCGAGCACCTGCCTGCCGTTGACAAACACATGCACAATTCCGTTTGGCTTTGCCGGGAGGTCACTTTGTGCCGCGATTGTATTCGCGTCAAATACCGTTACATCCGCAAAGTACCCCTCGCGCAGATAGCCGCGCTCATGAATCTGAAAACGGTCGGCTGCTGCACCCGTCATCTTGCGGATGGTCTGCTCCAGCGTCAAGCCGCTCTTTTTTTCGTGCGCCCACTGTAGAAACTTTGCAAAAGAAGAGTAGGCAGCGGCGTTCTGCACGCCTTTTTCCTCAATCCATGCGTCTGTCATGAACAGGGAAGGTTCATGCTGCATCAGCCGCCAGATGATCGGTTCGCTGTAGTACCGGTACATGTTGACGCGGCCTTTGCCCTGGCTGATATCCACCAGACGCAGGTAGGCATCGATCTCAGAGACATTCCAGAGCTTTGCGATTTCAGGTATGCGCTTGCCGCAAAGATCGTCATGGCCCTCGCCCAGCCAAGCAACCTGCATATCCGAGAATCCAAAGCCAAGCACACGCTTGGTCACGCCGATTTCAAGCGCAAGCCGCGCGCGGATGGCGGGGGCGCGCTTTTTGCTTTCCGGCAGGGAAAGATACCAGCTTGGAAGAACGACCGTGATAACGGAAACGCCGAACGTCATGGCATACAGGTCGTATTGTACATCAACGCCGTCCGCGCGTGCGCGGTCAATGAGTGCAAGGCTCTCGTCTACGGTCTTCCAGGAAGACTCGCCCACGAATATCAGATGAGAGTATTGCAGCTTTACGCCGGTCTCCCTGGCCAAAAGCAGCATTTCATCAAGCGCCCGCAGGTTGTGCGCTCTGCCGCCAAACGGCGGGCTGTAGGAAGTGGAAGCGGCAGAGCATGCGCGGGCATGCACCGTCAAAATCTTGTTGTGCTTGGCTGTGCGGATTGCGCCGGAATAAAGTTCCTCCGTGGAAGCATATCGGTCCGGCTCGTACATCAGTCCGTAGGAAAGGCCGAATGCTCCCTGATCGAGGGACTCTTCAAGCTTGTCCGCGCGCAGTTTCATTTCCTCCGCTGTAAGCGGCCGGTTTTCATACCCGCTCAACCCAATGCGGATGGAACCATGCCCCTGCAATGGAACGAGGTTCAAAGGCGTACGCTTGTTTGCCTCTTCCCGCCAGCCGGAAAACGTATGGAAGCATTCATCCGGGGCGTCGCCCACTTCAAACAGGCCGCTGCCCAAAAGGTGCCGGTAAGGCGTATTCTCCCGGTACCCAAATGGAGAAAACCCGCAATTTCCTGTGACCTGGGTTGTAATGCCCTGTTCCACAAACGGCGTAAAGTAGGGCAGGGGATTGGAACGGGCCGCGTACCAGTCGTTGTGGGAGTGCGCGTCGATAAACCCCGGCGCGATTGTAAGGCCGGTACAATCAATTGTCTGCCCCTCAAACCCTTCCGGTGCTTGTCCGCTGAGCACACAGAGAATA
>JAEXTB010000123.1 GCA_023453725.1 Bacillota bacterium
CGGTGATCTCTACACTGCCAGTGTAGCGCGATAGCCAACTTCGCTAAAGCCCCATATCCTGCGCCCAACACCCGGCTGGGTTTTGCACGCAAGGGATATTATAGCGTAATCAAATCCGTTTGTAAAGATGGAATTTGTACAAGCTGTACGATTGATGCATCCCGCTTCATCAGCCGTCAAAATACTCGCCGCGTTTATAGTCGTAGATAGCGCCGTTTGCGTAGACATTGATGTTTTCAAGCACTTTGCCGGTGCCGATTGCAACACAGCTGATGGGGTCTTCCGCGACATAGCAAGGGACTTTGGTATGCTCCGCCACAAAACGGTCCATGCCGTAAAGCAGCGCGCCGCCGCCGGTTAAGCAAATGCCGCTTTCCGCAATATCCGAAGCAAGTTCGGGCGGGGTACGCTCAAACAGCGCGCGTACGCTTTCCAATATGCTCTGCAGGGGTTCTTCAAGCGCTTCAATCATTTCATTGGACCCGACCACGATGGCCTGCGGCAAGCCGGAAATGAGGTTTCGGCCCTTGACGTCTATAAACACCTGCTCCTTGCGCGGGTAAGCCGAGCCGATGGCAATTTTCATTTCTTCCGCCGTACGTTCACCGATCAGGAGATTGTGCTTCTTACGCATGTAACGTACGATGGCGTCGTCAAATTTATCGCCTGCAATTTTGATGGAGTCAGAGATAACCGCGCCGCCTAAAGAGATAATGGCGATGTCCGTCGTGCCGCCGCCTATATCAAGTACCATGCTGCCGCGCGGCTGGGAAATACCAATGCCTGCGCCGATAGCGGCCGCAATGGGTTCTTCAATCAAAAATGTGTGGCGTGCGCCGGCTTCTTCCGTTGCGTCGATGACGGAGCGCTTTTCCACTTCCGTAACGCCGGAGGGGACGCAGACAACCACGCGGGGTTTGAAGAAGATATGCGAGCCGACAACCTTTTTGAGAAAATGATTCAAAAGACGCTCTGTAATATCAAAATTGGAAATGACGCCGTCCTTGAGCGGGCGGATGGCGATAATGCTGCCGGGCGTACGCCCGAGCATGCGGCGTGCTTCCTCGCCTACGGCGAGTATGCGCCCGGTAATGCGCTCCACTGCTACGACGGAAGGCTCCCTCAGAACAATGCCCTTGCCTTTTACATAGACCAGGACGCTGGAGGTTCCGAGATCGATGCCTACATCGTTAAACTCAAACAATCCCATGCTGCGATCCTCTTACCTTTCGGTTGTTGCTGAATATACGGACTATACCGGGATTTTGCGCATAAAAATCCTGCCTGAAATCAGCCTGTATAGTATGATACCGCAAATTCGGATACTTTTCAAATATTCACAACATATTTCACAAAAAATTTTATTCCATAATACGCCGCAATGCAACCTCCAAGCAATTCCAAACGTTGTGAGGTAAGGCAATATGGCGGTTTTGTAAACCCGGCCTAAATGCCTTGCATAAGGATGCTTCCATACGGTACAATTTGCGTATACGATATATGAATAAGGAAATGTCTGGTGAAGCATATGTCAGTCCGACAATGGAAACAAAAAATAAAGCAGATAAGAATACGGGCTTTGGGCGTGATGCTGGTCATGCTTACAGCGTTCCTGTTTGCCTGCACGCCCCAAACGCAGCCGGGGGTGGAGCCCTCGCCTACGCCCCAACCGCCGGTAGAGAGCCCCGCACCTTCTAAAACCATAGGGCAAGTCGGGCACAGCCCCGCGCCGTCGGCCTCGGGATCGAGCGAAATCCCGGTAGAGGAAATCGATGGCGTGGCGGACCCGGACGATGTGCTGCCTCCCACGCGCGCGTATGACGAATACAAAAAGCTCAACAGTGATGTGATCGGCTGGATTACCGTGCCCAACACCCAAATTGATTATCCCGTTGTACGTGCCGCGGACAACGAATATTACCTGACGCATAACGTGGAAAAGAAAAAATCTAAGCACGGCGCCATATTCATGGACTACCGCAATGCGGACAAGGAGCAGCAATACCACATCATTCTTTATGGGCACAACATGAAGAATGGCACCATGTTTCACGACCTGAACAATTATAAGCAGCGCAGCTTCTTTGAGAAGAACCGTGTTATTACATTCAACTGGGACGGGCAGGAGACCAAATGGGAGGTCTATCTCGCGTTTGTATGGCACGGCGGCCCGGTATACTGGCACACGCGCTTTAACATCAAGACGCCTGCGGAAAACTTTGCGGAATACATGAATGAGGTCGTTTCCTACATGAAATCCGAAAAGTATACCGTATACGACGATACCGTTACCATAAAGCCGAGCGATCAGGTACTCACACTCTCCACCTGTACGTACGAGTACGATCAGTCCCGCTATGTGGTAAGCGCCAGAAGAATTCAGTAGTTTCATAGCATAATCTTCAGGGAAACCCGCTCTCTCAGCAGATGTTGAAAGGGCGGGTTTTGTGTTATACTGGTACGTGCGGGGTGTTGCCCCTTTTTCTGGAAAGACGCCCCGTACAAATATGATGGAGGAAACAACAATGCAGGATCCGCGCTTAAAACAATTGGCCAGCCTGTTGCTTAACCACAGCATCCACCTCAAGGAGGGGGAGCTTTTTGGCATTCGGGCTGGTGTGCTCGCGAAACCGCTCGTAAAAGATCTGATGAAGGAGGCGCACCGCATCGGCGCAGTTCCGTATGTGGAACTGCAGGACGATGAAATTCAGCGTCTTCTGTATGGCTTTATTGACCCGGACAAGTCGGAAGGAGCCCGCGCCGCGCTGAAAAAGCAGCTGGAGTGGGAGCGCGTGCTTTGGTCTCACTGGGCAGGGCAGGTCGTCATCGGCGTAGACGAAAACGATGCGGAGCTTTCGGCGGCCGATCCGCGTGCAATCGCCATCCACAGGGCAGAATTAAAGGAAATCCGCGATCTTCGCATCAACGAGCGCCGCTGGGTATACCTCCACTGGCCGACCATGGCGGATGCGCAGAAGGCAGGCATGTGCTATGACGATTTTTATGAGTTCTTCCTCAACGCCGCGCTGGTGGATTATGATGAGATGGGCAGAAACATGCAGCCGCTTGTGGACCTGATGAAGCGCACGGATAAAGTACGCCTGTTGGGTAAGGGTACGGACCTCACCTTCTCTATCCGCGGCATGAACGTTGTCCCCTGCGCGGGTGAAATGAACATCCCCGACGGCGAAGTGTATACCGCACCCCTGCGGGAGAGCGCCAACGGTGTCATCCAGTACAACACGCCGCTCATTGAGCAGGGCAAGCGGTATGAGAACCCGCGGTTTGTGTTTGAAAACGGCAAGATTGTGGACGCAACCTGCGAAAACGACACCAAGGCGTTGAACGCGCTGCTCGATACCGACGAGGGCGCCCGTTATCTTGGCGAATTTGCCATTGG
>JAEXTB010000304.1 GCA_023453725.1 Bacillota bacterium
ATATTGTACTGAACATGTTTGTCACGCGGGAAACGGACAAATATAACTGCCAGGGTACCACCAGCAATACCATGCTCAACGCGCTGTTTGACGCAATTCAGGCTGCGCTGATTGAGGAAATCGATTACCAGAACGAACAATTCGCCCTGGTGCATCCGGGCGGGGCAGTGGGGGAGCGGTTGAATAAATTTCCCCAACTATAAGCGTGTATTAGAAATAGGCGGGAGCGATCCCGCTTTTTTTATTTGGCTCTGTTGCTTGCTATAGATGGGTTGATATCTGGGAGCCTTGCTTTTTTTGAAATTCAATGTGAGAATAAAATGATCTAAACTTTTTAGTGTGGAGAAAGAACGAAATATGGATAAATACACCAAGGAAGAATTAACAGAGGCGCTTCGGGCTGTCTCTTCAGTCATCCACAAATGTGAAAAAGCACAGGAGAAATTTCCGGGGGGAACTTCCCATCACACACTCCTTAAGAACAGGCTAAAAGCAATGTATATTTCAAAAACGCTGATTGAGGAAGCGCTAAATAGTGCGGAATAAAGAATCAAAAGGGAATGTGCGTTAGCGTATTCTGAATTTGAATAAGGCATGGGGACTTCTGGCTCCTGGTATCATCCCAAGCCAACTCTTCGGCAAAAATGCGGGGGGCGGGCGGATATCGGTAAGCTATTTTTTTGAGGCAACTGTTGGTAAACATATTCACCGATAATCATTACTTGACATTGAGGAACATGAGGGCTAAAATTGAAAAAAGCCTAGAATAATATTGAAGTGCGCATTTTTCCATCAGAGGCGCGGGCTCAAATGAGTCGCATAAATATGCATTCATGGCTGATCCACATTAGGCGTGGAGACGGCTATATGAAATTTCATTGTAAAAGCAAGGAGAACCTGAGATGAAAAAGTTACTTTGCATGGCACTGGCTCTTGTTTTAGCGCTCGGCCTTTTGGCGGGCTGCAGCGGAAACGGCAACGCGGCCCAAACGGCTGCCCCCGAAGGAACGGCCGCTCCCAGCGACACAGCCGCTCCCGCCGACACAGCTGCTCCCGCTGGCACAGCCGCATTCAAAATCGGCGGCACCGCTCCCCTGACCGGCGGCGCTGCAATTTACGGCAACGCGGCCAAGAACGGCGCGCAAATTGCTGTTGACGAGATCAACGCTTTGGGCGGCATCCAGTTTGAACTTAACTATGAGGATGATGAGCATGACGCCGAAAAGGCCGTTAACGCTTACAACACCCTCAAAGACTGGGGCATGCAGATCTCCCTCGGTTCCGTCACCAGCACGCCCTGTGTCGCTACCGGCGCTGAAACCTTTGCTGATAGAATATTTGCCCTCACGCCTTCCGCTTCCGCCACCGCGGTGACCGAGGGCAAGGACAATATGTACCAGATGTGCTTTGCTGACCCCAACCAGGGTTCCGCCTCTGCCCAGTACATATTTGACAAACAGCTCGGGACAAAGATCGCCGTCATCTACAAGAATGACGATGTGTATTCCAAGGGCATCTACACCACATTTGAAAGCAAAGCAAAAGAACTTGGCCTCACGATCGTTTCTACCACCACCTTCACAGAGGACAGCCAGACCGACTTCTCTGTCCAGCTGACCGATGCGAAGAACAGCGGTGCGGACCTTGTGTTCCTGCCCATTTACTACACGCCTGCTTCTTTGATCTTCCAGCAGGCGAAAGCAATGGATTACGCCCCCAAATACTTTGGTGTGGACGGTATGGACGGCATCCTGACGCTGGAGTCCTTTGATGTCGCTCTGGCGGAAGGCGTCATGCTGCTCACCCCGTTCAACGCAGACTCTGCGGATGAACGCACTGCAAGCTTCGTAAGCAAGTACAAGGAAGCGTACGGCGAAACTCCCAACCAGTTTGCCGCTGACGCGTATGACTGTGTCTATGTCTATAAGGCAGCGCTTGAGGCTGCGGGCTGCACCCCTGATATGAGCGCGGCTGATATCTGTGAGAAACTGGTTGCGACATTCCCGACCATTACGTTTGATGGCCTGACCGGCGAAGGCATGACCTGGGCCGCCACCGGTGCTGTTTCCAAGGCTCCCAAGGGCATGGTCATTCAGAATGGCGCTTACGTCGGCATGGACTAAGCCGTCGTTGCCCTTTCACTGTTTTAAAGAGAGGGCTGTCGAGAAAACTCGGCAGTCCTCTTCATTCCATTTGCGGGGTACAAAGATGTGACTTCGCGCGTTGCCATTCCGGATGCGTGCGAAGAGAAATGAGGGGACACCAGTCATGACCTTTCTCTCCTACCTGATCAGCGGTATAAGCTTGGGAAGCGTCTACGCGATTATCGCGTTGGGCTATACCATGGTGTACGGCATTGCAAAAATGCTCAACTTTGCCCACGGCGATGTCATTATGATCGGCGCTTATGTCTGCTTTTTTGCCACCTCCCGCTGGAATCTTCCCCCGATTGTCGGGGTGCTTCTGGCCATGGTGGCGTGCACTGCCCTTGGCGTGGTGATAGAGCGCACGGCATATAAGCCGTTAAGGTCCGCGCCGTCGCTCGCTGTGCTGATTACCGCAATCGGCATGAGCTATTTTTTACAGAACTCAGCCCAGTTGTTATGGAGCTCGAACCCCAAGGTATTTACCCCGTTGGTTTCGGACGCTTCGATCAAACTTTTTGAAGGCCAACTCTCCATATCGTTCATTGCCATTGTCACAGTGGCCGCCTGCGTTATTATCATGGCTGCGCTGACATGGTTTACAAAAAAGACAAAGATGGGCAAGGCCATGCGTGCCTGCTCTGAAGATAAGGGTGCTGCCCAACTGATGGGGATCAACGTGAACTTTACCATCTCCGTCACGTTCGCCATCGGTTCAGCGCTTGCGGCAATTGCGGGGGTGCTTCTCTGCTCCGCTTACCCAACGTTGATGCCCACCACAGGCTCCATGCCTGGTATTAAGGCGTTTACCGCAGCCGTATTCGGCGGTATCGGTTCCATTCCCGGCGCTATGATT
>JAEXTB010000030.1 GCA_023453725.1 Bacillota bacterium
GAGGATGCCTCCTATACCCGCCCCGAAGAAGTGGAAGATTTCGTTGCCCGCACCGGCGTTGACTCGCTTGCAATCGCAATCGGGACAAGCCATGGCGCGTTTAAGTTCAAGCCCGGTGTAAAGCCCCAGCTCCGCTTTGACATCTTAGAGAAGATCCAGCAGCGCCTGCCCGGCTTCCCCATCGTGCTGCACGGCGCTTCCTCCGTTGTTCCCGAGTTCGTCAAGATGATCAATGAAAACGGCGGCAACATGCCCGACGCCATCGGCATTCCCGAAGAAATGCTGCGCCAGGCCGCGACCATGTCCGTTTGCAAAATCAACATTGACAGCGATTTGCGTCTCGCCATGACCGGCACCATCCGCAAGTACTTTGCGGAGCATCCGGAACATTTTGACCCGCGCCAGTATCTCAAACCCGCGCGCGACTCAATCCGTGACATGGTAAAACACAAGATCGTGCATGTTCTCGGCAGCGACGGAAAGGCTTAATCAAAAGCAACTGAGCGGACGAGGAGCATCTCCCCGTCCGTTTTTCGTTTCACTGGGCATACTGTTAGGGAAAACGAATTTGATTTTTTTCTTGCCGATGCCTGACAGGATTGCAGGGATTTCCCGTGATCCTGTAGAATAAAACAATATAGCGCGCAACAGTGTACAAAGGCGCGCCGGAAGGAGTTGACCTGTATGCGTATTTCCATATCCGGGAAAAACATCGAAGTATCCGAGTATTTGAAGGAGCTCATCAACAAGAAGGTCGGCAAACTGGAGCGGTACTTCCCCAAAGATACCGAAATCCAGGTCACGATGGCTGTGGAACGCAACCGCCATATCGTCGAGGTGACAATCCCGTATGAGAGCATTATCATCCGCGGCGAAGAAGTGACCGGAGACATGTATGCTTCCATCGACAGCGTCCTTGACAAGCTGGAAAAGCAAATCCTCAAGCACCGCACAAAGCTCGAAAAGAACCTCAAGGCGGGTGCGTTTAAGTACGACGCGCCGCTTTATGCGGAAGCCTATGAAGATTCTTCCGAAGAGGACGGCCCCCGCATCGTCCGGGTGAAGCGTTTCTCTATCAAACCCATGAAAGAGGAGGAAGCAATGCTTCAGATGGCACTCTTGGGCCACTCTTTCTACGTATTTGAGAATGCGGATACCCGCGACATCAACGTGCTCTACGCGCGCAGGGACGGCAACTACGGCCTGATCGAGCCCGAGCGTTAAGCTGAATCAAGAGATTATTCAAACGGACGGGGTTTTCCCCGTCCGTTTTTCATTAAAACATATTTTGTTCTGCAATATGGGCCTCATAAAGCGGCCCGTTTGAGGAATATAGGAAATTATTCAGCCACTTTGTAGCCAGCTTCGGCAAGCAGAGCCTTAGCTTCGGCAAGGTCCGTCGCATAGTCGCCGGTGCCGAAGAGCGGGCCGCCATTTTTTGCGACAAAGTCGGTGCCGTCCGCATCGGGAACGCCCGCGGGAACGAACTCAAATGCGGGAACCGCTTCGTTCTGCGCAACTTCGATGATATAATCGCGATCGATCGCGAGCGCGAGCGCCTTGCGGACCCTGGGATCCTTCAGGAAATCGCTGTCGCCTTCCAGGTTGATACAGACAAAATAGGTGCCAAGGATGGGCTTCACATTGAAGTAACCGGCATCCTTCATGCGCTGGGTTTCTTCCGGCGGGAAGCTCTCGGCGATGTCCATTTCGCCGGATTCGAATGCTGCAAGCGCAGCAGCGTCATCATCCGTCAGCTTCATGACAACGGTCGGGCAGGGCATGCTGGCAGCGTTCCAGTAGTTGGGGTTCTTTTCAACGATGATCTCGTTCTGGAGCTCGAACTTTGTGAGAACATACGGCCCGTTGGAGATGTAAGTCTTGGGTCTGTTGGCCCAGGCATCATCTGCAACGACATCCGCACGCACGGGATAGAGCGTCGGGAACGCGGTCAGTTGGGTAAAGTAGCCGCAGGGGGCTTCAAGGGTGACTTCGAGGGTCTTCTCATCGACTGCCTTGACACCCAAGGTACCCGGGGCAGCTTCGCCGGAGGAGATTGCCTGGCCGTTCTTTACATACCAGAGCTGGTAAGCATATTCACACTCGCTCGCGGGATCCACAGCGCGGGTCCAACCGGTTACGAAATCCTGGGCGGTAACGGGCTTGCCATCAGACCACTTGGCATCACGAAGCTTGAAGGTCCAGGTGAGGCCGTCTTCAGAGGTAGTCCAGCTCTCGGCCATACCGGGAACGACAACGCCGTTCTTATCCTTGGTGGTGAGGCCTTCGAAAGTGTGCTGGATTACGGTAGCGCCGTCAGTCGCATTGTTCTTCTGTGGGTCAAGGGACTTCGGGGTGGCGCCCAGGTGGTAAACGATGGGGGTGCCGCCGTCCTTGGTTGCCCACATAAACATCATGTGGCCAAGGAGAATATCATGGGCATAACCTTTGACCTTGCCGTTGTCCAGCCAGACGTTGGTATGATGGAAAATCGGTATGATAGGAAGATCCGTCATAATGATCTTTTCCGCTTCGTGCATGGCGGTCATGCGCTCCGCCTGATCGGAGGACTTCTTCGCGGTTTCAATCAATGCGTCGTATTCAGGATTCTTCCACTTCGCATCGTTCTGGCCACTCTCAGATACCCACATATCCAGGAAGGTCATGGGGTCAACATAGTCGCCCAGCCAAGCATGGCGTGCGATCTCATAGTTTCCTTCGGTACGGTTGGTCTGAAAGACCGCCCATTCCTGGCTCTCAATCGTGATTTCCAAACCGAGCTCATCCTTCCAGATGCCCTGCAGGGCTTCCGAAATCACCTGGTTGACGGCATTGGTATTATATAGGTAAGACAAGGTGGGCAGTTCCTTGAGCTCAGTAGGAGCGGTTTCTACTGGGACCTCAGCAGGGGCAGGTGCTTGGGTGGTTGCCGGAGTCAAAGCGGTCGGCGTGCACGCGGTAAGGGCGCTAAGCACCATCAAGGTGGCGAGGAGTACCGAGAAAATTTTCTTCATTCTTTGTTCCTCCTGCTTTAATATATTTTATATTATACAAACACAATCGCGCTTGTACAATATATTATTTCCACAAAATGGTACTACACATTTTAATTTACAGGAAATAAAATATCAGGCAAATTTCATGAGTACCCAGTTATATGATACCAACGAAATTGAGTTATGCTGCATCATTGACGATGTAATATGCCGAGCTTTTTCCTTCTGAAGAACCCCTAAATGGTTGATCGCCTTTGTTGATAAATTGCTGGAAATCCGCCGTCGCATATGATCTGCTTGGGATTGAGTGCAAGCAACAGTGCTCCGTCTTGAAGGATCGAAGCCGCTGCTTCTTCGATAAAAAACAGGCTGCCGTTTCCGGCAGCCTGTTTGCTTTTTCATTACGCGAACGTAACGACTTTACTTGGTCTTGTAGCCAGCTTCTGCGAGCAGAGCCTTGGCTTCGGCGAGGTCGGTCGCATAGTCGCCGGTGCCGAAGAGCGGGCCGCCGTTCTTCGCGATGAAGTCGGTACCATCGGCATCGGGCACGCCAGCGGGAACGAACTCAAACGCGGGAACTGCTTCGTTCTGCGCAACTTCGATGATGTAATCACGGTCGACTGCGAGCGCGAGCGCCTTACGGACATTGGGATCCTTCAGGAAGTCGCTGTCGCCTTCGAGGTTGATAACAACGAAGTAGGTGCCGAGGATGGGCTTCACATTGAAGTAACCGGCATCCTTCATGCGCTGGGTCTCTTCCGGCGGAAAGCTCTCAGCGATGTCCATTTCGCCAGATTCAAACGCGGCAAGCGCAGCGGCGTCATCGTCCGTCAGCTTCATGACAACGGTCGGGCAGGGCATGCTGGCGGCGTTCCAGTAGTTGGGGTTCTTCTCGATGACGATCTCGTTCTGGAGCTCGAACTTCGTGAGAACATAAGGCCCATTGGAGATGTAGGTCTTGGGGTTGTTGGCCCAAGCTTCATCTGCAACGACATCCGCACGTACGGGGTAGAGAGTCGGGAACGCGGTCAGCTGCGTGAAGTAGCCGCAGGGAGCCTCAAGGGTAACTTCGAGGGTCTTCTCATCAACAGCCTTGACACCCATGGTATCCGGGGTAGCTTCGCCGGAGGAGATCGCCTGGCCATTCTTTATGTACCAGAGCTGATAAGCATATTCGCACTCGGTCGCGGGATCCACAGCGCGGGTCCAGCCGGTTACGAAATCCTGCGCGGTGACGGGCTTGCCGTCAGACCACTTGGCGTCACGGAGCTTGAAGGTCCAGGTGAGGCCATCTTCAGAGGTGGTCCAGCTCTCAGCCATACCGGGAACGACAACGCCGTTCTTATCCTTGGTGGTGAGGCCTTCGAAGGTGTGCTGAATAACGTCAGCGCCGTCGGTTGCGTTGTTCTTCTGCGGGTCAAGGGACTTCGGGGTAGCGCCCAGGTGGTAAACAATGGGGGTACCGTCGTCCTTGGTTGCCCAGTTGAACAGCATGTGGCCGATGAGGATGTCATGGACATAGTCCTTGACCTTGCCGTTGTCGAGCCAAACGTTGGTGTAGTGATACAGCGGGATGATGGGGAGATCATTCATGATGATCTTTTCCGCTTCGTGCATGGCAGCCATGCGCTCTGCGGGATCAGCAGAATTCTTTGCGGTTTCGATCAATGCATCGTACTCGGGGTTCTTGTACTTGGCATCGTTCTGGCCGCTCTCAGATACCCACATATCCAGGAAGGTCATGGGGTCAACATAGTCGCCCAGCCAACCATGGCGTGCAATCTGGAAGTTGCCTTCGGTACGGTTGGTCTGGAAGACCGCCCATTCCTGGCTCTCAACGGTGATCTCCAGACCAAGCTCATCCTTCCAGATGCCCTGGAGGGCTTCTGCGATGACCTGATGGCCGGAACTGGTGTTGTAGAGATAATCCAATGTCGGCAGATCTTTGAGCTCTGCAGGAGCTTCGGTTTCTGCCGGCGCTTCGGTCGCGGGCGCTTCAGAGGCTGCCGGTGCCGGAGCGGTCGGAGTGCACGCGGTGAGGGCGCCAAGCACCATCAGAGCGGCGAGGAGTACGGACAAGAGTTTCTTCATTCTTTGTTCCTCCTGTTTTTATATATTTTATATTATACAAACACATTTGCATTTGCACAATATAAACTACTCACTAAGCGTGAATTTGCTCCACAAAATGGCATGCTACAAAGTGATCCGGCTCAATTTCACGCATTTCGGGCATAGAGCTTTCACAAAGCGGCTTTGCATACTGGCACCTTGAGCGGAACGGGCAGCCCGGCGGCGGATTAATGGGGGTTGGCACGTTGCCTTCCAATATAATGCGCTGGCGCTTTGCCGCCACATCCGGGTCGGGTATGGGGATGGCAGACAACAGCGCAATGGTGTAGGGATGCAGCGGCTTTTTATAAAGCTCCCTGCTTGTCGCCACCTCCATCAAATGACCAAGGTACATGACGCCAACACGGTTGGAGATATGCTGTACCATGGAAAGGTCATGCGCGATAAACAGGTACGTAAGGCCCTTCTCCCTCTGCAGATCTTCCAAAAGGTTGACCACCTGCGCCTGGATGGAAACATCCAGTGCAGATATCGGTTCATCACAAACAATCAGCTCGGGTTCCAACGCAAGCGCGCGGGCAATGCCGACACGCTGCCGCTGCCCGCCGGAAAACTCATGCGGATACCGGCTGGCGTGCTCACGGGTAAGTCCTACGCTCTCAAGCAAGTCATAGATGCGCTTTTGCCGCTCCTCCCCTTTGCATACCTTATGGATGTCAAGAGGCTCCCCAATAATGTCGCCTACCGTCATGCGTGGATTGAGCGAGGCGTAGGGATCCTGGAATATAATCTGCATCCGGCGCCGGTAGGGCTTGAGCTGCCGCTCGTTCATAGACGCAATGTCCACGCCGTCAAATAGGATCTGACCTGCCGTTGGATTGTACAACCGGACGATTGTACGACCGACCGTCGTTTTACCGCAGCCGCTCTCGCCTACCAAGCCGAACGTCTCACCCTTTTTAATGGAAAAAGAGACGTCGTCAACAGCCTTAAGCGTGCCGCTTGCAACCTTGAAGTGTTTCTTCAGGTTTTTAATTTCAATAATCGATGTGCTCATTGTTCTGACCTCCTGACCGCCTGCGCAGCATCGTGCTGTTCCTTTGCTTCAGGATGAAGCAGCCAGCAGGAAGAATAATGCCCGGGGTTCACCTCAAAATGAGGAGGTTGAATATCCCTGCAAATCTGCATTGCATACGGACACCGCGCTGCAAAAGCACATCCTGCCGGGGGTTTTAATAGATCGGGCGGCTGTCCGTCGATTGGCTTCAAGCGCTCTTTCGTATCCTCGCTAATCTTGGGTACGGATTTTAACAACCCCCAAGTATAGGGATGCTGCGCATTGTAGAAAATATCGCGCGTCGTGCCTTCCTCTACTACAAGACCGGCATACATGACCTTAATGTCGTCACACAGATCGGCAACAACACCAAGATCATGCGTGATGAGTATGATTGTGCTGTTGATCTTATGCCTGAGATCCTTCATCAACTCAAGGATCTGCGCCTGAATGGTAACATCAAGCGCTGTTGTGGGCTCATCCGCAATAAAGAGCGCCGGGTCACATGCTAGTGCCATTGCGATCATCGCACGCTGGCGCATACCGCCGGAAAACTCGTGCGGATACTGTTTGAGACGTGCCTCAGGGCTGGGGATCCCAACAAGGTCCAGAAGCTCAATCGCACGCTCAGTCGCCTGCTTTTTGCTAATCTTTTGGTGCTCTAAAAGCATTTCGTTGATCTGGTTGCCGATGGTATACACAGGGTTCAAAGACGTCATGGGATCCTGGAATATCATAGAGATCCGCTCGCCCCTGATCTTGCGCATCTGCCTGTCACTTAGCTTGACAAGATCCTGCCCCTCAAACATGATTTCGCCGCCAACCACTTTACCCGGCTTGGGTACAAGGCCCATGATGGAAAGCGACATGACGCTCTTGCCGCAGCCGCTTTCACCGACGATGCCGAGCGCTTCGCCGGGACGGAGCTTGAGCGAAACACCACGTACCGCCTGTACTTCACCCACATGGGTAAAGAAGGAAGTCTTCAGGTTTTTTACATCAAGAATATATTCGCTCATACTGTCACCTACTTTCTCATCCTGGGGTCAAGCGCGTCTCTGAGGCCATCGCCCAGAATGTTAAAGGCCAACACCGTAATACAAATTGCCGCTGCCGGGAAAAACAGCAGGTAAGGGTAGCTTTGCAGCGCTTTGTATGCGTCGCTCGCCAGAGAACCCCAGCTCGCCATAGGTGCGCTTACGCCGATGCCGATAAAGCTCAGGAACGATTCCGTAAAAATCGCCTGCGGAATGGACATCATCGTCATAACAATGATTTGCCCGATTGCATTGGGGGTTAAATGCCTCATAATGATACGCATTTTACCGGCACCCTGCGCTTTTGCGGCAAGTACAAATTCCTGGTTTTTAATGGAAAGCACCTGTCCACGCACCATACGCGCCATACCTACCCAGTAAACCGAGCCAAGTACAATATAAATCAAAATGAGCTCAGGCCCCAGTGCCTTAAATAGCCCAAAGAACTTGCTTGTTTCAAACAGTTCTTTAATGGGAGCCTCCAGCACCACCTGCAGCATGATAACATAAAGCAGCAACGGCACAGCATATAGGATGTCCACGATGCGCATCATGATGTTATCCGCCTTGCCGCCCAAGTAACCGGAAAGGCCTCCATAGAGCACGCCTATGGTCAGGTTAATCAAGCTTGCCACCAATCCGATGGAAAGCGAGATACGCGCGCCATACAGGGTGCGTACAAACAAATCACGTCCCAGCTTATCCGTACCAAACAAGTGCTCCGAAGAGGGGAACTGGTTGCGGTCGGACCTCACCTGCTGATCGTATGTATATGGGGAAAACATTGGCCCTAAGATCGCCAAAAGCACGATCAGGATCAGGACCACGCCCGCGATCATTGCGGGCTTATTCTTTTTGAACCTGCGCCATGCATCCTGCCAATAGGTCAGGCTGGGACGCATGAAGATTTCTTCGCTCTTCTGCCCTTCGGTAAGAGGAGCAAACATTTCCTTTGAATATTCCACTTATGCCGCCCCTCCCTTCGCATTTTGAAGTTTGATGCGCGGATCCACAAAGCCATACACGATGTCCACAAAAAAGTTCATCACAATCAATATGATTGCATAGAAAATGGTGGTACCCATGATCATGGTGTAGTCGCGGTTGCTGATGCTGGTTACAAAGAACCCGCCGATGCCGGGGATGGTGAACATCTTCTCAATGACAAAGCTGCCGGTAAGAAGCGCCGCAATCATCGGCCCCATGTAAGTGATGACGGGCAGTATCGCATTCTTGAACGCATGCTTCATCACAACTTTGAATTCCGAAATACCTTTGGCGCGCGCTGTGCGGATATAATCCTGCTGGATGACATCGAGCATGCTCGAGCGCATGAGCCTGGTAATAAAGGAAAGCTGGTAGCCGGTGAGCGCCAGTACAGGCAGTATCAGGGTGTTAAACGACTCCAACCCACCGGAGATAACCGGCAATATGCCTATTTTCAAAGAGAATATATAAATGAGCAGTATCGCCATAACGAAACTGGGTATGGTTACGCCCAGTGTCGCGATGAACATGGCAGTGTAATCTTGCCACCTTCCCTGCTTAAGTGCCGAATAAATTCCCATCGGGATTGCGAGGATCAAGGTAAGAGCGATGGAAGCAAGACCTAACTTCGCCGTAACCGGGAAGCCCAGACCTATCAGCTCATTCACCGATCTGTTTACTTGTTTGAAGGACGGGCCAAAATCGCCCTTTAATACGAGATCCTCCAAATAGTCCAGGTATTGTTTCCATACCGGGTCGTCCAAATGATATTTTTTGTTTAACGCTTGTAATATCGCCTCAGGCAGTGGCTTCTCTCTCGTGAAAGGCCCGCCGGGAATTGCATGCATAAGAAAGAATGTAATTGTAATGATGCAAAGTATTGTAAGCAACATTGCCACCACGCGCTGTAAAACATATTTTCCCATGTAGACTCCCTCCTTTCCAATATTTTTGTGATACGAACAATAGAAGTATGCCCTGCCGACTTGCAACATTGCATACATACATACAAAGAAATATACATGAAAAATTCAAAAACAACAATAGTTTATTTTTTCTGTGACATGAATTTGACATAAAATCATAAGATCGAACCATTGTTTTTTAGAATAGTTGTAAGATCAACCCAAAAGAATGTTCGTTCATTTTGCAGCTATTGCCCGAAATGCTTGCGCCCTGCGAAAATGCATAAGAACAAATTTTTGTATATTTTTCCTGTCGAAAAAATCTATGTTTATTTTTGGAAGATATAATATATTATTTTGAAATTATGATATTCTTACCTAATATATTGGATTCGCCTGCCGCGGTTTCCTTCCATTCACTTAAATCGGGTTTTAAGAGAAATCCTGTTTACAATTCCCTAAATTCATGATATAAATAATACATCTGTGTTGAAAGGTGGTGAAAGGATGTGAGTGGTGCCGTGGTTTTATGCCGCAATGCGTTTTATTTGTTAGACCGTATCCACAGCGATTCATTTAACAATGCGCTGCCCAGGGTGAAGTCTGCCCTTTTGGACGTATATTGCCGCCGCTTCGCAGTCCTTTCACGGAACAAAATGCCTGTATAGGCTTTTTATGTGCCTTGGAAGTCCTGTGCGCTGTGGCTGCACAGGGCTTTTTTTTTGTTCAAAAATACAAGGAGTACCTATGATTGCAAAATATTTTAAAACGGCACAAATATCGCTGCGCGCCCAGACAAACGGCGGCATCTGGTATTTGATGCCGAAAATCCTACTCAAGCTCGTTTATCTGCTGCCGTTGATGCTGCTTTGGCGCGTTCTTTTACAGAACGGTGCACAGGCGGACATGAGTGTAGGCCAGATGCTTACCTATACCTATTTAAATACGCTTCTTTCTGAACTGCTTGTTGTACGCACGCAGTTTTCCGGATGGACGTATGAGGGTGAGCTTGTCTCCTTATTCAACCGGCCAATGCCGCTCTTTGGCCAGATCATTGCCCAGACGGTTGGCGAATGGATTCCCATGCTCATCGCGTTTTCGCTGCCAATGGCGCTGCTGGCTCCGTTATTTGGCGTTTCCCTTCAACCGGCCACGCCATGGTTTTTTTTGAGCCTGCTATTGTGTGTAGCGCTGGGCTTTGCCATCGATTTTGTGTTTGCCTGTTTTACCATCCGCCTAAAAGGTATGGCATGGCTGGTGTATATGGTGCGCATGTCGATCATTGCGCTGTTTTCAGGCTCTGTCATCCCGTTCCAGCTCATGCCCTTCGGCTTGGACAAAATTTTTACCCTGCAGCCGTTTGGCAGCCTTGGCGGCGCCTCGCTCTCGCTATTTGTGGGGCTTGCAGAACCGCTCCCTATTTTGCTGCCGCAGCTTGTATGGAACATCGTCCTCTGGCCGACAGCCTACTTCTTCTTCAAAAAGACTCAGGAAAAGATGGTGAGTTACGGTGGGTAAAAAACCTGTAAACGTTACCCTAAGGCGCATTCTTGCGCTCTTTGGCATCGCCGCAAAAATGGATCTCGCGTGGCTGCTGCGTGATCGAGTGTTTGCCACGCTTACAATTTTTGCGGATATTGTCTCTACAATCGCTTCGGTGTCGGGCGTGATGCTTCTTGCCTGGCGTTTTGGCGGGATTGGCGGGATCAGCGAATGGGATGTATTGTTCATGCTTGCCTATAACGTCATATTGGGCGGCATTTACATCACGTTTTTCGCCTCCAACAACGGGCACATTTCCCGCCTCATCGGCCGCGGCCAGTTTGAGCACCTGTTTATCCAGCCGCTGCCGCTGCCCACACAGCTGCTTACCATGGGCTTTATGCCTTTTACCGGCAGTAGTTCCGTTTATGTTGGCGCAGGTCTCATGTGGTGGGCGCTTTCCCATATCCAGATGGTATTGCCCTGGTGGTGGGTATTTGCGCTCGTTGGCAGCCTGATTGTTTCCCTGTTTGTCATGCTGGGCACCTCCTATCTGTTTGCAAGCGCTGCGTTTTATGCACCGGTACAGGCAGAGGAAATTTCCCATGAAGTGATGGATCTGTTCTTCATCATCGGCACATTTCCGCTTTCGGGTATGCCGCGCGGGCTGCAGGTGCTGCTGATTACAGTTTTGCCGATCGGCCTCAACGCCTGGTTTCCCGCGCTTGTGCTGCTCAACAAAGCGCCGCTTGGCTTACCCGGCATTCTTACGCTGATTGTGTGCGGCGTCCTGTGGGCGATTACTTTAACCGTATTTAAGAAAGGATTGAACTACTATGTCAAAAAAGGCATCAATCGATACAGTGCGCGCGGACATCGCCGTTGATGTACAGGGCGTTACCAAGGTATTTACCCAGTGGCAGCGCGAAAACGCAGGCAAGGGGCTTTTAAAGAACCTATTGCGGCCTGAAAAGCACATTATTACAGCGCTCAACGATGTTTCCTTTCAGGTCAGGCGGGGCGAATTCATTGCCTACGCAGGCCCGAACGCCGCAGGAAAGAGTACGACAATGAAGCTATTGTCCGGCATGCTTCTTCCCAACAGCGGTGAACTTTCTGTACTCGGGCTTTCGCCCAACCGGGACCGCATCCGGCTGATGAGCCGCATGGGCATACTCTTTGGCAACCGCACGGAGCTTTGGTGGGACCATCCGCTTTCACAGAGTTTTGAGTGGAAAAAGGTTGTCTGGGATATTCCGGACGACGTCTATGAAAAGAACCTGAAGCTGGCCATAGACCTGCTGGATATCGGCAGCTTGTTAAAGACCTATGCGCGGGAACTGAGCCTTGGCCAGCGCATGCGCGGTGACCTTGCCATGATGCTGCTGCATGGGCCGGAGGTCATATTGCTCGACGAACCCACACTGGGGCTTGACGTAGTCGCCAAGCGCCAGATGATCGAGTTTTTAAAGCGCATCAACCGCGAAGAGGGCGTTACCATTGTGGTAACCAGCCATGATATGGACGACCTTGAAGAGATGGCGCAGCGCATTCTGATGATATCCGGCGGCAACATCGCCTATGACGGCGGATTTGACGGCCTGAGGGACATCACAGGCAATTTGACGCGCATCGTCATCGCCATGGAAAACGGCAAAGCGCCAAAGCTTTCGCCCGCTACGCTGATTTCCTCCGAGAACGGTGTATTCGAATTCGAAGTGGATCTTTTAAAGACCCCAATCCAAGTGTTTTTGCAGCAGCTTTCCCAAATGGAGCGCGTCAAGAACATTGAAATCAAGAAAACGCCCATCGAGCAGGTCATTGCGGAGCTGTTCAAGTCTTGGAAGGCAAACAATCAGTAAATGATAAAACAGGAGCCGAGCTATCCGGCTCCTGTTTTCCATCTTTCCTACATAACCTGTAAAATCCTCTCCCAATCAAGCTTTCCATCCGCAAGCGACTGTGCCCGAAAATCCGCCAGCCGATGAAACCTGGCCGGGCCAACACCCAATGTATGCATGCCGCACGCGTGGCCGGCCACAATGCCTGCGTCCGCATCCTCCACAACGACGCAATCCTCAGGTTTTACGTTCAACTTTCGCGAAGCGACCAAGAACACTTCAGGATCTGGCTTACTTCGCGTAGTATCGTGCCCGCTTGCAACAGCGTCGCACAATGGCATCAATCCCGTCTTTTCAAGAATGAACGGCGCGTTCTTGCTCGCGGAGCCTACCCCCACCAGTATGCCTTCTGCTCGCAGCTGCAGCAAGGTTTCCTTCGCGTTGGGCAGCACACAGGCATCGTTGAGCGTTTGGAGCATCTCCACATAATAAGCGTTCTTTCTTTCCGCTAGCGCAAGCTTTTCCTGCTGTGTGTAGGTGTGCCCCGCTTTCTCCAGCACAATTTCAAGCGATTCCATACGGCTCACCCCGCGTTGGCGGGCGTTGTCTGCTCTCGTGAATGTGGTGATGGAAAGTTCATTTGCAAGCCGCTCCCATGCGCGAAAGTGCAGCTCATCAGTGGAAACCAGCACGCCGTCCAAATCAAACAGCACAGCCTTGATCATGCGTGTAGCTCTCTTTCTGGCGTATCCAAGCGCTCCACCGTCCATCCATCCGGTGTGATGTAAGCCTCATAGCCTATTCCTTTATTCATAAACCGGAACCGGAGCGACTTCCAGTGTGCGGGCATACAGGGCGAAAGCGTGACGCGCCCCTCTTCTAAAGAAAGCCCCGCAAACCCTTGTACCAGCGTTTTCCACGCACCTCCCGCCGCGGCAGGGTGCATGCCTCCAATATACACAAGCCCTGCCCATTGCTTTGTGCCGCCTCTGATA
>JAEXTB010000052.1 GCA_023453725.1 Bacillota bacterium
GCGCTGGGGCGGCATGCCTGCCCTCGCGCTAAACCACAAATATAATTTCCGCCGGAACCGAAGACGACATCCAATCGCCTCCCCTACGGAACGCCAACGGAGTTTTAAATGATTGTTGACCTTCACACCCACTGTCTGGAGCGCTCCAGATGCAGCCGTATTTCCGAAACGAAACTTATTGAAGAAGCCATTGCCTCCGGTATGGGCGGAATGGTGATCAGCGACCATCACCGGTATGTAGAAAGGGAGCATTTAAAGGAACTGCAGGCGCGATATGCACCGTTCCTCATTTTTTCCGGTATTGAAATGACCATTCCCCGTTATGGCATCATGGAAGGCGAGGATATTCTTTTGCTGGGCGTTTATGATCCGTCTTTCGAGGATGCTTCGCGTGATTGGACATATGCAGAACTCTATTCCGCCGCCAAGGAACAGGGCGGGTTCTTGGCGCTTTGCCATCCGTTCCGCTACCACGACAGCGTCACCATCGATTATGAGCGCATGCCACCTGATGCGATTGAGCTGCATTCAAGCAACATTGGCCGGTGCGATGCAAATAAGATATTTGCATTGATTGAAGCCATTGGCTGCAAGGCCATACAGAACTCGGATTCACATTATGAAAACATGGTGGGCATGTTCCACATGGATTTACACAACAGCGTAAGCTCTGAACAGGAACTCATACGCGAGCTCAAAGCGGGTCATTATTCGTTTGGCTCTTTCACGCATAAGATCGATTTGTTGAACGCAAAAATCTCCTCACGTGAGGAGCAGGTACATAACAGCATCGCACAGGGGCTTACCGGGGAAGAATTCACTCGGACAACCGGTTTGTGGTCCGGCTATTATAACCGCGTTACAATGGGAAAATCGTATATGGTATAAGACCGAAACATCGCAGTAAGCTCTATTGTATTGCAGAAAAGACCTTAATTCCAAGGTATACAACATATGTTGCGAGAAGAAATATTCCTGTCCAGCAATGAAGCTTCTTTCTAAGCAAGGACATAATGAATATAAATACGGTAAGTAACAGCATTGAACCCACATCAAACCAAAGTCTCTGCTCAACAGCAATGGGCGTTATTGTAGAGGATAATCCCAATACGAGAAGAATATTGAATATATTGCTGCCAATACAATTTCCAAGAACAATTTCATGCTCTTTTTTTCTTGCGGCCATAATGCTGGTAATAAGCTCGGGCATTGTTGTGGCAATCGCCACCACCGTCAGACCGATCAACGTTTCGCTTAACCCAAAGCTTTTTGCGATTTGTGTACTGCTGTCTACCGTCAGTTTGCCCCCAACAAAAAGGCCCAACAAGGCCAATAAGGAGTAGCACCACAATTTCGTCAGCCCAGGCGCTTTCCGAACAACATCCGGATGCAAATTTACTCCATTTCCGTCCCCATCGGTATCAATATCGCCGTCAGCATCAACCTGTATTCTTAATGACTTTTTGGCATCCATGGATATATAGACCATAAATAGTACAAACATTCCCATCAATATAAAGCCCTCAATTCTTGATAGCCATCCATCAAAGAACATCATTGCGCCTAGTATTATTTGAATGCCGAACAGCATGGGTAGCTCCCGTTTCAATACGGTATCTTTTACCTGCAAAGGGAATATTATCGCTGACAGCCCCACAATAAGCGCCATATTTGACATGGAACTGCCAATTATATTTCCTAGTGTCAACTGGTTTGTACGGCTAATACCAGACACAATTCCGACTGCGAGCTCAGGTGCGCTCGTTCCGAACGCAATGACGGTAATGCCAATAATAAAAGACGAAACACCGTATCTGCGTGCTATTTTTGCAGCAGAGTCAATCAGCACATCTGCGCTCTTTATAATCGCAGCCAATCCTAAGATGAGAAGTAAAAACTGCATACCGTCCCCCTCGCTATTAGAATTCCCCCAAAGTGTTCAAGAAAATGCTGTGCCGCAAAAGAAAAGGCGGAGAACTTCTTGCAAAAAGCTCCCCACCCAATAAGCTCAAATCTTGAAGCAGTTTCCTGCCCAACCGGGTAAAATTCCATATTCAGATTTTATCAGTATACAAAGTTTGCATAAGAAGATCAATACCCTGCCATTCGCAAAGGTGCGGCAAAGTAGCTGTTTTCCCATCTTGCAAACTGATTTGATCTTATGTATTTAGTACTTCCTTCAACTTCACAATGATATTATTTAAAACAGTATTTGCATTGACCAACTTTTCAGTGACAGAAACATCAGATAAAAATAGGATTGCCACATGTTGCAGCTATTTGTTATGATAATAGTGAAGTGCATTCAATCTGTGTTTGCTTATGACTGGTTAATTTTATGTCAATATAAAGAGCAGGTGATAACAATGAAAGCCCATCCTTTTTCCGGAGGCGTGCACCCACTTCAAGCCTCCCACCACGGCAAGACGCTTTCAAATGGAAGCGCCATCGCCGTAATGCCCGCGCCAGATGTCGTCGTCATTCCTATGGTACGGGTTACAGGCGCTCCATGTACCCCACTCGTAAAAAAAGGGGACAGCGTGAAGCTTGGGCAATGTATCGGCCGGAGCGACAGCTTTGTCAGCGCCCCAATCCACGCGAGCGTTTCAGGCACGGTAACGGCTGTAGAAAACCGACCCCATCCCACTGGAAAAAACCTTGTGCTTTCGGTTGTCATACGCAACGACCACCTGGATACAAAGGACGACAGCTACGCGCCGCCCGAAAACGTCGATACGCTCAGCGGCCCTGAACTCATCTCCATCATCCGGGAAAAAGGAATTGTTGGCTTAGGTGGCGCCACATTCCCCACGCATGTGAAGCTATCCATCCCCAAAGATAAAAAAGTGGACGTACTGATTGCAAACGGAGCCGAATGTGAGCCATATCTTACGGCGGACGACCGCCTGCTGCAGGAATACTCTGCCGGCGTCATCGGTGGCATGCAGTTTGTGATGCGCGCACTCAACGTAACGCGCGCCCACGTGGGCATTGAAACCAACAAGCCTCGCGCCATACGCTCCATGCGTGAAGCGGCAAAAGGTACGCCGATCGATATCTGTCCTTTGCGAGTCAAGTACCCACAGGGAGGCGAAAAGCAGCTCATATACGCCATCACCGGGCGGGAAGTACCTAGCGGCGGATTGCCGGCGGACGCAGGCTGCGTCGTATTAAACGTAGGCACCTGCAACGCGATCTATGAGGCGATCGCTTTGGGGAAGCCGCTCTTTGAGCGCGTGGTGACTGTGACGGGCGGCGGTGTCAATTCGCCCGGAAACATACTCGCACGCATCGGCACAAGCTTCAGAGACTGCATCGCGTTTTGCGGCGGTGTGAAAGAAGATACGAGAAAAATTCTCTCCGGCGGACCTATGATGGGCGTTGCACAATATACGGACGAAGTGCCGGTAATCGCCGGGACCTCCGGTATCCTTGTGCTTTCCGGAAAAGAGGCGCATGTGCCTCCCCCCTCCCCCTGCATCCATTGCGGGCGGTGTTATCAGGTCTGCCCCGCGGGTTTGCAGCCCTATATCATCTCGGCAGCAGTAGACCGGGGAGACGCCGCACAGGCAGCGTTGTTCCATGCGCTTGATTGTGTGGAGTGTGGCGCTTGCGCTTTTATCTGCCCTGCGCACAGGCAGCTTTTACAGAGCATGCGCCTGGCGAAGATGAAAGTCCGCGGCGTAACTGCAAAGAAATGACCGGCAGTATTCAAGTTTGCCGTATACGGCATGTTCGGAGGCATATGGCATGAGACTCAATGTTTCTCCTTCCCCCCACATCCGCGCTCCACAGGACACGCGATCCTTGATGCGGGACGTGCTCATCGCGCTTGCGCCCGCATGTATGATGGGGATATACCGTTTTGGTTACCGGGCGCTTATTGTGCTGTTTCTCTGCACGGCAGCGGCAGTGCTGACCGAGTGGGCATTGCACAGGCTGTTAAAACGCCCCGCCACAATCGGGGATCTTTCGGCGGCTGTTACCGGTGTGCTCTTAGGCATGAACCTCCCGGTTTCCGCCCCTTGGTGGATGTGCGTGCTGGGGAGCGTGTTCGCAATCGGGCTGGTCAAGGTGCCCTTCGGTGGCATCGGCAACAATTTTATAAACCCGGCGCTTGCCGCGCGCGGTTTTCTTTTGGCAAGCTTTCCGGTGCAGATGACCGCATGGACGGCCCCGGTTAATTCGTTATTCGCCCCGGTCGCGGATGCCGTCTCCACCGCTACCCCTCTTTCCCTGCTTGCGCAAGGCGGCACTGCGCTGGGTACGGGATCTGCGCCTTTGCAGGATTTCTTCACGCTGGCCTGGGGAAATATTGGCGGATGTATTGGGGAAGTCAGCTCCGTTGCGCTGGTGATTGGATTTATCTACCTGCTTGTTCGCAATGTTGTCTCCTGGCGTATCCCGCTACTCTATACCGCAACGGTGTTTGTCGGCATCGCGCTTTTGGGCGGTACCGCCGGGCAGACAGGATATGCGCCATTATGGACTGCAGCACTGCATGCGGTTTCCGGCGGTCTTCTGCTCGGTGCGTGCTTTATGGCAACGGATTATTCTACCTCCCCCGTCACACCCAAGGGGCAACTCATCTACGCTCTGGGCTGCGGGCTACTTACGGTGGTCATCCGCCTGTATGGCGGATATCCGGAGGGCGTGAGCTACTCCATTTTAATTATGAACCTGTGCGTGCCGCTCATTGAGCGATACCTGCGCGGACGGGTCTACGGGGAGGTAAAGCGCCATGCGTGACCTGATCCATTTGGGAGGACGGCTGTTTTTGATTGCGCTGATCGCGGGGCTTGCCCTGGGCGCGACCTATTACGTGACCAAAGAACCGATTGCGGAGCAGACGCGTCTTGCCGCAGAAGCCGCCCGTACCGAGGTGTTTGACGGAGCCTTCACGCAGGATACCACGCAAAAGCTGCCCGAAGCCATCAAAACCCTGTACATGGCCAAGGGTGAGCAGGACGGCTATGTGATGGAAGTGGAAGCATCCGGCTACGGCGGCATATGCACCGTAACGGTGGGCGTGAGCGTAGACGGCGTTATTACCGGGGTTGTGGTAGGCGACAACAGCGAAACACCGGGGTTGGGAAAAAACGCCCAGAAGCCCGAATTTGCCGCACAGTTTGCGGGCAAAGACGGGAGCATCACCGTCAAAAAAGGCGGCGGGGCCAGCGGGAATGAAGTGGACGCGCTGACAGGCGCTACCATCACCACGCAGGCCGTTGTGGATGCGGTGAATACGGCGCTGGAGTTTGCGCTTACGATCGGGGGACAGCAATGAAAGCGTTGAAAGTCGTCATAAACGGCATATGGAAAGAAAATCCGACATTCCGGCTGCTTTTAGGAATGTGCCCAACGCTTGCGGTTTCCACCGCCGCCATCAACGGCGTGGGCATGGGGCTTGCGGCAACATTCGTACTGATCTGCTCCAACGTATTCGTCTCCCTGCTGCGCAACTTTATCCCGTCCCGGGTGCGCATTCCAGCGTATGTGGTCATCATCGCATCCTTCACAACGATTGTGCAGCTTTTACTAAAGGCGTTTGTACCCGCGCTTGACAAAGCGCTGGGGTTGTACATCCCGCTCATTGTCGTCAACTGCATCATACTGGCACGTGCTGAGGCGTTTGCAAGCTCCAATACCCCGCTCATGAGCGCGCTTGACGGGTTGGGCATGGGACTTGGTTTCACGGGCGCGCTGACATTCTTCGCTTCTATACGTGAGCTCATAGGAGCAGGCAGCATATTTGGCATTCCGGTGCTGGGGGATGGATATGTGCCGGTTATCATCATGCTGCTTGCCCCCGGCGGGTTTATTACGCTTGGGTTGGTACTGGGGGCTTTGAACGCATTCTCCATGAAGAAAAAGAAAGGAGTGAGCAGCAATGACATGGCTTGTAAGGCTTGCCCTCATAGCGATCACTGCGGCGCTGGTCAATAACTTCGTACTGGTGCGGTTCTTGGGCATCTGCCCGTTTTTAGGGGTTTCGCAAAACGTAAAGTCCGCCTCGGGCATGGGCATGGCCGTCACGTTCGTCATGGGCATGGCCTCCCTGTTTACATGGATCATCCAGCAGTGGGTACTGGAGCCTTTGGGCATCGGCTTCATGCAGACAATCGCGTTTATACTCGCCATCGCAGCGCTGGTACAGTTTGTGGAAATGGTGCTTCAGAAAACGAACCAGACGCTTTATAAGTCGCTTGGCGTTTATTTGCCGCTGATCACCACCAACTGTGCGGTGCTGGGAGTCGCAATTCTCAACATCGAGCAAAGCTACACACTCCTTGAAAGTGTGGTAAACGGCGTATTCGGTGGCGTCGGCTTCACAATCGCCATCGTACTGATGGCAGGTATTCGCGAAAAGCTGGAAAACGCCGAAATCCCCAAATCATTGCGCGGCTTCCCCATCACGCTGCTGGCGGCTGGGCTGATGGCGATCGCATTTATGGGCTTTTCCGGCCTGGGCCGGTAAGGAGGAAACATGACATCGATTATCTGGATCAGCGCGGGGGCGGTGGCTTTGTTGGGGCTGCTGCTGGGCGTAGCGCTGAGCGTAGCCGGAAAATTCTTTTCCGTAGAAAAAGACGAGCGCGTCGACGCGGTACGGGAACTGCTGCCGGGTGCAAACTGCGGCGCTTGCGGCTACCCCGGGTGCGACGGACTTGCATCCGCCATTGTAACGGAAGGCGCCGCCATCAATTCGTGTACCGTGAATACGGCTGAAAACGCAAATAAAATCGCGCAGTTGATGGAGGCTGACGCAGGCAATCTGCAGCCGCTCATCGCCCATGTGCAGTGCCGAGGGACCCTTGACAATACGCAATTGAAATTCCATTATGAAGGGCTTTCGGATTGCGTCGCCGCCATGGCAATAGCGGACGGCGTCAAAAGCTGCCCCATGAGTTGCCTTGGCTTTGGCAACTGCGCCAGGGTCTGCCCGGTTGACGCCATCACAATCGTCAACGGGCTATCCACAATTGATCATAGCCGCTGCATCACCTGCGGCAAATGCGTAGCGGAATGCCCGCGCCACATCATACGCCTGTTGCCTGAAAGCAGCGTGGTGCGCGTGGAGTGTTCCAATGTCCTTAAAGGTAAAGTGGTAAGCGAAAATTGCAAGGTCGGCTGCATCGGCTGCAGCATCTGTGCAAAGAGCTGCAAATACGACGCCATCACTATGGTGAACGACCTGCCCGTATTCAATTATGTAAACTGCGTGGGCTGCATGGAATGTGCAAAAAAATGCCCGCGCCAGATTATCTGGAGCGCGGGCACCAACAAAGCCGTCTTAACGGATCATACTGCCCAGAACAGCCAGATCAGCACATAGCCGCAAAGTACAGCCGCAAGCGTAAAGGGTACGCTGACCTTCATAAACTCCTGCGCTTTGACCTCATACCCTTCCTTACGCAATATGCCTAAGCCTGCGATGTTTGCAGAAGCGCCGATGGGCGTAAGATTTCCGCCGAGCGTCGCGCCCGCAAGCAGGCCGAAGTATAATACCGTGGGGTCAACGCCCATAATCTGCGCAATGCCTGAAGTGACCGGCAGCATGGTTGCAATATACGGAATGTTGTCGATAAACGCGGAAAGCAGCACGGAGGCCCAAACAAGCAGCGTATACATCAGGAACAGGTTATTGTTGCTGATGCTTACGAATATCCGGCTTACTTCGGTAATTACGCCCGCTTCCGTAATGCCCGCAATGACGACAAATAGCCCGGCAAGCAGCAGCAGCGTGAAATAGTCGATTTCTTTGATCGTATCCTTGATGAACGAGAACCTTTTTTTAAAGAGCTCGCGCACAAGGCCGACTACAAACAGCGTCACGCAGATATAGCCGTTGATGTTGCGCGGTTTGTTGGGCAAAAACGATGCGAGAATCAAAAGAAGAATAGTGGAAACAAGCAGCACCGTGGGAACATAGTCTGTGACAACCGTTCGCTCCCCCATATCGACAGGTTGGCGCTGCTTTCTGAACACATAAAGCAGTACACACGCGGAAACAATCGCACCGATCTGCACCACAAAGAACATGCCCGGACGGTTGTGGTAGAACAAAAAGTCCAGGAAGTCCATATTGGCATAGCCGCCCAAAAGTATGGACGTAGTATCCCCCACGAGCGTCGCGGCACCCTGCAGGTTAGAGGATATCGCAATGGCGATAATAGGCATAACGGGAGAGATTTTTAGTTTCTTGGAAATATCCAGCGCAACGGGCGCTACCATGAGCACAGTCGCCACATTATCCACAAACGCGGAAATAAGCCCCGCAAACAAAGCCAGTGCGATGATGGCCCACCGAACGTCCGGCATTTTATCCAGTATCATGTCCGCAAGCAATGCGGGCATCTTGGAATCGATAAACAGCGCCACAATGCCCATTGTACCGAATATCATCAGGATAACGTTCCAGTCGATCGCTGAAAAAAGCTTATCAAACGGTAAAATTCCAAGTACCACGAACAGCGCCGCGGAGACAAGTGCAATATAGGCACGCACTTTGGGAAAAGCGATCAGGCACACATACGTCACAAGAAACAGAATTAGCGCAAGCGTCATGTTGAAAAACCACCTCCATATCTATCATAGACCAGGGCAGGCCCGGTCTTACCGCTTCATTCCTATCTCGATTTGAGCAGGATCAGATCATCGTCCTCATGCAGCTCGGTCTTGGCATCCAACACCGCGATCACCTCGGAATCCCGGATGATGGCGATAATGTTGATACCCTCCGTCTGCCTTAAACGCAGCTTTTCCAAACTTTTCCCCACCCAATGCGGGAGGGGTTTCATTTCGATGATATCATATTTATCGGAACGATGAATGGATTCCATGAGCCCGTTTGTAATAAGTCCGTAGGCAACCCGCTCCCCCATCTCTTTTTCGGGGAGAATGACGCGGTCCACGCCTATGGACTCAAGTATCAGTTTTTGGCGTGCACCATTCGCTTTTGCAATGATATAGGGCACCTTGAGTTCCTTTAATATGGTTGCGGTGACGGCTGCCGCCTCAAAATCCGCACTGAACGCAATAACAACCACATCGAAATTTCCTATGCCCAATTTCTCCAGCACGGCTTTGTCCGAGGCGTCCGCCTGCACGATATGTGTTGCGGAATCACATACCTCGTGTACCACATGTTCATCGACATCACAGCAGAGCACGTGATAGCCGTTTTCATACAGCGTGCACGCCATGCCCCGTCCAAACTTCCCAAGGCCAAGTATGGCAAACTGTGTATTTTCGTCAACCGTAACCTTATACATACCTTTATACCACCTTTTATACTTTTGCTTAACCGATCATGACGTCTTCGTCCGGGTACTGAATCCTCTCGTTCACGGTGCTCGCATGCTGCTGCAGGGAGAGTATGATGGTAATTGGCCCAATCCTTCCAACATACATACAAAGCATCAGGAGCAGTTTGCCCGGGGAAGTAAGAAACGGTGTTATGCCTGTGGATACCCCAACCGTGCCCAGCGCGGAAGCCACTTCAAAGAGCAGGTCCGCAGGGGTATGGGAAAATACTGAACCACGTTCCGTAATCGCAAGTATTATTCCCCCTCCCAGCCACAACAGCAGCATAATTACAATAATGGTCAGTGCCCGCTGCAACGTAAATGTGGGCAGCGTCCTGCCGAATGCGTTAATGTTCCGCTTGCCATTCAATGTGCTCCAAACACTCAAAAACAAAATTGCCACAGTAACGGTCTTCATGCCGCCGGCTGTTCCGCCCGGCGATCCGCCAATCAGCATAAGAAAGCTTGATACCATTTTGGAGGTTTCGCTTAACCCGTTCTGCGCTATAGTAAAGAAACCGGCAGTACGAAGCGTAACGGACTGAAAGAAGGAACAAAGTACTTTACCTCCAACCGACAGCGGCCCCAACGTCTGCGGGTTGTTGTATTCGGCAATCAGAAAGTAAGCAGCACCACCCACAATGAGTACGGCGGTTGCAATAAGCGCAAGCCTTGAATGCAGGGAAAGCCTGTGCGTTCGTTTGATATCCGGCTTCAATTTATATTTGACTTTAAGCCCCATGTCCCGCCATATTGAAAAGCCGATGCCGCCCATTACAATAAGGCCCATAATCACAACGTTCACCACGGGATCTGTTGCGTAGGGCATCAGACTGAATTCGCCAATGTTATCAAATCCCGCATTACAGAAAGCAGAAACTGAATGGAATACCCCGTTTGCGATCGCGTTGTACCAGATCATGCCCTCTCCTAAAAAGGAAAAGGTCAATATGAGTGCGCCTATGGCCTCACAAATAAACGTACCGCGGATGACGAGCAAAACCAGCCGGACCATACCGCTTAGATCGTTAACATTGAACGTAGCTTGTACAGTCAGGCGGTCCTTTAATGTCACCTTTCTGCCAAGATGAACAACAAAGTATGTAAAAATGGTGATGATACTAAGCCCGCCGATTTGAATCAGGAGCAATATGACAATCTTTCCGAAAACGCTCCACGTTGTTGCGGTAATGAGCGTGGTCAGCCCTGTAACGCAAACAGCCGAAGTGGCGGTAAAAAAAGCGTCAAGCGGCTTTACGACAACACCCGGCTGATGTGAAAAAGGCAGGCATAACAGCAGGCCGCCAGTTACAATCACCAACAGGAAACTGATGGCAATCAGCCTCGGCGGCGACATTTCTTTTTGTCTTCTTACAGATGCTTTCATCTAAGCGTACCCTAATTCATTTCTATTTGTTTACTGCATTATTATATCTGTTTGAGCGGCTCTCTGTCATTAGGAAACTAGCATTTGATTTTCAGACCATTCCACAAACCATAATCCATGGCAAAAGCTCTTTGCAAAAAATCTTGGTAAAGCGTTTATGTTTCACAAGAAATATCCTGCTCCATCATCAGACAATTGACAATTAACCAAGAGTAAGCCAAAATGGGATTAACCGCATATTTCCATTTATGTTGCCAGACCATGTTTTCCGTGTATAGATCAGCGATAGTCTTCCTGCCGTCATAGTCACGTTCTTGATCCTGGGTTTGTTGCAAAGAATGCGTATTGATTTGTCGAAAAATATGAGGAGGCGCAATTATGAAAATCGGGATTATCGTTCATTCAAACACGGGCAACACGCTATCTGTAGCGCAAAGACTGAAGGAGAGGTTTTCTGCCGCCGGACATACTGCATCCATTGAGCGGATAACCGCAAATAACAATGACGAGCCCAATTTTCAAAAAGTGCAGATCGCTGAAAAACCCGATATCAGCAAGTACGATGTACTGCTTTTGGGTGCGCCAGTACACGGCTTCTCGCTCTCGCCCGTTATGCGGGCATATCTATCCAATATTAGTTCTCTAAAAGGCAAAATGACCGCCTGCTTCATGACGCAGGCCTTCCCCTACCCTTGGATGGGCGGAACCCGCGCTATGAAGCAAATGACCGAACTCTGTCAGAGCAAAGGAGCTAGCCCTTATGGTACGGGTATTGTCAATTGGGCAAACGCAGCAAAACGCGAAAAGCTGATTAATGATGTGGCCGAGAAGCTTTGTAAGCTGAATTAGATCAGTACAGCAAGCGACTGTATAGGATTGAAGTATGAAAAGAAAACATATCGTTATTCTTATCATTGTACTTCTGGTTGCAGCCGGAGGATTCCTCGGCATAAATTCTATACTCAAGCGTACGGAATCAAACCTTGAATCGCTCAAGTATATTGAAATCACACAGGTCGATTTGACCGCGATCGAGAACGGGACATATTCCGGAAGCTATTCTGCATTCCCAATTTCAGCCGAAGTCAACGTGACAATACTGGATCACGTTATTACCGGTATAGAGCTTGTGAAGCATAGCAACGGACAAGGAGCTCCTGCAGAGGCGATCCTCGAGAAGGTCATGGAATCACAAACCCTGCAGGTCGATTCCATATCGGGTGCAACATACAGCAGCAAGGTCCTATTGAAGGCGATAGAAAGCGCCCTGCTTCATGCCAACAAATAATTCTGTAACATTCATTTGTGTGGCATATTGATCAACAGGAATTTACTGTTGCAATCCATATCTTTTCATGTATAATAACCGCATAATGTTGTATATGTTACCGGATGAGCACCTGCCGTATGCGAGGCTAACTTGCATACGGCTTTTATATTCTTCAGGAGGTTTATGTTATGTGGAATATGCTGTGGCCCATTCTGATTGTTGTTGCTGCAAATACAGTCTACAACATCAGTGCAAAATCAACACCAGCAACGATCAATTCATTTGCTTCGCTTTCGGTTACTTACCTGATAGGTATGCTTTGTTCCATAGTTATGTATTTTGTTACCAGTGAACATAAAAATCTTTTATTGGAACTATCAAAAGCAAATTGGACGGCTTATGCTCTGGGAGTTGCAATTGTCGGCTTGGAATTTGGGTTCTTATGCGTCTATCGTGCTGGATGGAAAATAAGCGTAGCAAACTTAGTTGCGAGTATAGCATTGGCTTGTATTTTGTTAATCGTTGGATTTTTCTTATACAAGGAGACTCTCAGCTTACGTAATATGTTGGGAATGGGCATCTGTGCGGTTGGCCTGATTCTGATTGCAAAATAATCTGCTTATATCGCAGACAACAAGGATTGCTTTACTTTGCATTCAGATGATACGCTTGTACCATTACAATTTTAATCCAATTTTCATCTATTTTGCATTTCCCTACAGGATTGCTCTGCTATGCTCAAAATGAATTTAAAAGAGGATGGTAGCGCGTTGTGATAGGATTGTTTGGGCTTGCGTTGGTGTTGTTTTTGGTGATTGGGCCGGTTTGGCTGGTATTTAAGCTTGTGTTCTTCGCTATGACGTCAGTTTTTCGGGTGGCCTTTTGGGTGGTACAGGGCGTGATATTTCTGGTGTGCTTTTTGTTTAGCGGCGGGCTGATTGCTTTTTTGGGCATCTTCTTTCTGCTCAACATTCTCGCCTTGCCCGTCATCTTCCTCTGTTCCAGAAGGTAATTTGCCAGTATTAGCTTAAGAGAGCGCATCACTTTTGTGATGCGCTCTCAAACCATCGACAAACCCTTTTTCAGGGGCTTTGCCCCCGCCCCCCCCCAAGGGACACGTCCCTTGGGAATTCCTTTAAGTCGGGGACGCCCTGTTTTAGGGCGCTCCCGGGGGTGGGTTCTTAGGGCCGTTACGACCCTAAGAGGGTGGTTGAGGGCAGAGCCCTCAACGTGCCCCCCTTGTTGACACTTGCCAATTTGACGCGCATGCATCAATTTGTATTAAAAGTGAGGGATTTTCGAATCCCCCACACCCCCAATGGAGGGTGATACTCTAAGAGCACATCACGAAAGGCGCTCTCTTTATTGCTCGTTTCCCTTAAACTGCCGCCTCGCTGCAATAGGGCAGCACCAGGACGATGCGCGTACCGATCTCCTTACGGCTGAGCAGTTCTACATGGCCGCCATGACGGTCCACGATCCATTTGGCGATGGACAGCCCCAACCCGGTTCCTCCTGTTTTGCGGGCACGGGACTGCTCCGAACGGAAGAAACGGTCAAATACGTGGGGGAGGTCCTGTTCAGGAATGCCTATGCCGTTGTCCGATACCGATAGCGCAACATTGCTGCCGTCCCGCTTTGCTGCAATATGGATGCGCTCCCCGGCGGGCGTGTACTTGATGGCATTGTCCACAAATATGCGCAGCGCCTGCTTAATGAGCTGCGCGTCGCCGTACACGGTAAGCGCCGGAATGATAGAGGATTCGTAGGCGTGCGCCTCGTCAATCATCCTGGTTTCCATCAGCACCTCCTCCGCGAGGGAGGAAACGTCCACAAGACCGGTTTTGAGTACAATGGAGTCGTTGTCGCTGCGGGCTAAAAACAGCAATTGCTCCACCAAATCCTGCATGCTGGCCGCCTCGCTTTTAATGGCGTCGATGGATTCCTGCAAGGTTTGTTGATCCTGCTTTCCCCAGCGGTCGAGCATGTTGGCATAGCCCTGGATTACCGCGATGGGCGTACGCAGCTCATGGGACGCATCCGATACAAAGCGCAGCTGGGATTGGTAGGCGGCATCCAGCCGGTCCAGCATTTCGTTGATGGCGTTAGCGAGCCCTTTGAGCTCCTGCTGCTCATCCGCAATGACAATGCGGGTATCCAGCCGGTTTTCCGTGATCGTGTTCAAAGTCCTGATTGTGCCATCCAAAGACGGGCTTTCCACCCGCCTAATCGTACCATCAAGGGGCGGGCTTTCCACCCGCTGACGGGTCTGCTCGTTGCCGATGGTGCGTGCGGCTGTTCGGGTCAGCTCGTATATGGGCTGCAGTGTGCGGCTGACCGAGCGGCTCACCGTAGAAATACTGCGCAGGAGGCTGATGAGCTGTATGATCAAAAGCGCAGCAAAGCCCACAAAGAAAATGCTTACCGGGCGATCCCAATGATAGGTGAGGATCAGCAGCCGGTTGGACTCCGGCGATGGAAAAGTGAGCGTATAAGCGGCTGATTTCAGCCTGCCGCTGAGCGTTGGGCCGGAGGGGAAGCTGAGTTCCCTGGTGGTACCCGATGGTATGGACGGATTACGCCTTACTAATTCTCTCTCGATAAAATCAGGCAGGCGGAGGCCCCGGGGTTCCCCCAGCTCATATCGATATTCCCAGTCCGTAAGGAGAAGCTCTTCCCCCACGCCTGTTTGCTTTAGCTGCTTGGAACTTAGCTCAGTCGCCTGCCACTCGGTCCAAACAGCCAAGCCGAACACAAAAAGGAGCACCAGCAGCACATTAAGCCAGAACGTATGTGCAACGGAGCGCAGAAACTGATTGCCGGTGAGCCGCCAGGTAAGAGAGGTGCCCCCCTTTTTTTGCTTTGCTTGCGGCATATTGGGTTTCATGCCTCCCTCCTCTCTGCACTACTGTTCCCGCAGCACGTACCCTACGCCGCGAACCGTGTGGATATATTTCACATCAAAGGCTTCGTCTATTTTTTGCCGCAGGAAACGGATATACACATCCACAGTGTTGGTCTCCCCCTGATAGTCATACCCCCACACCCGCTGCAACAGCACATCCCGGGTAAGGACGATGCCTTTGTTTTCCATGAGCAGCTGCAACAGATCAAACTCGCGCTTGGTCAGGCTCAGCTCCACATCGTCCATGAGGACGATATGCTTGGCCGGGTCAAGGGACAGCCGCCCAATCTTACTTGCGCCCTGCTCCGGACGGTTTTTGCGCAGCGTCACACGGATACGGGCCAGCAATTCCTCAATGGCAAAGGGCTTGGTGACGTAATCGTCAGCGCCGCTGTCCAACCCTGTCACCTTGTCCATAACCGCATCCCGTGCGGTCAACAGAATAACAG